>JAAYMN010000035.1 GCA_012521345.1 Bacillota bacterium | reverse complement strand
GCTGGTAGTCGCCGCCGGTAAAATGGCTGAGATAGCGGGCCTGCGGCAGCCACTTTTCGCCGTAGCGCCAGTCACGGAAGAGGGGCAGGTAGTCTTGCCTGCCGTGCAGCACTGTTTCCAGGAAAGCGGCAAGGTAGACTTTGGCTATTTGCTGCTGCAGGTCAGGCGGCATAGTCTGCTTCCGGTTCAGGAGCAGGCCTTTGGGCAGGGAGCTGTCAAGACGGCCCCAGGCCGTATTGAACTGGCTGTGGTTTGCCCCGACGATGTAGAGGTAAGCTTTAAAAAACTCCGAGCCCCGGGAAAAGGTGACCCGCTGGTATTGCCTGTCGCCGCTGAAGGAATTGACATCCCCGTCCTGTGAACCGTGCAGGACGAGATAATATATATCACGGGGGGAAGCTTTTTCTCCGTCCACCGCCGCATCGGTGGGAGCCAGGGCGGCCACGGCCTTGATGCGAAAAGAGGCAAAGCGGGCAAGGGACTTGTCGCCGGCAAACCATTTCTGATAATCGGCCGCCATGGCGGCCGCCTGTCCGCCGCGGGAATGGCCCGCCACCGCCACATTGTTCCAGTCTACTTTGCCGGAAAAAGGGTTCCCCTCCTGCCGGTGAAAGTCTTCAATCTGCAACAAGTGGTGAAGCAAAAGCCAGGCCCGCAGCTTCATATTTTCGTCCGGTATGCCGGACCAAAAGGAATAATTTAGGAAATTTTGGTCCACGGAGACAGTGATGAAGCCGCGGCTGGCCAGAAGTTCGCCCAGGTAGGCATAGCCTGTGTCGGAAAAGTCTTCCATGGTATGGTTCCCGTGGACAATCAGAAAAAGCGGGAAGGGCCCCTCTCCCTCCGGCATCCAGACGCGGCCGTTCAGGGGCAGCTTTTTTTCATCGAAGCCCCAAAAAAGGGTGCGCAGGGGGGTCCAGTCCGTAATGTAAGCCGAGGCGTCCACGGTACGGGAAACGAGGGATGCTTCCCTGCCGAATTCCGGCCGCTTTTTATCTGTACCGCTGCCGTACGTAAAATAGCTGTAGCGGTAAGGCCCCGGGTTGGCTGGGTTTAAAGCTGCCTCCGCCCCGCCGGCAAAACCGTCCGCCGGCCGGGCCGGGGGAGGGCTGTCAGGATGGAAAAAGCACAGGGAGGCGGCTGATAAAAAAAGCAAAAGCAGTATAGCTTTCCGGCTGCGACGGATGCCGTGGGCGCGTAAAAAAGCATACAGCAGCCCGGCCGCAGTGCCGGAGAGGGAAAAAATTGCCGCCATAACAAGGGAAAAGAGCAGGCCAGACTCGGCGCCGGCAAAAACATGAAAAGCAAGGGCGGCGGTGGTGATAAAACTTGCGGCAAAGACGCGCGGTCCGGGCAGGCGGAGCAGGGAAAAGAGCGCGGCTGCTGCTTTTGTTGCCAGGGGAAAAAGCAAAAAGTAAAGCGACATGCCGGCGGCAAGATCAAATACTCTACCCAGCCCTGTGGGGATCCCCAGGATGCCAAGGGCGGCGGCTGCGGCGGCAGCCAGCCACAAACCGCAAGTTACATTTCGCCAGAAAGGCGTATCGTTTTGGGGAGCTTCGGCAAGATGCAGCTTCAGCCGTTGCCATAACTTTTTCACAGTGACCGTCCTTTCGCAGGAGATGCTTTTATATTCCTTAGACGGCTGCACATTTCCTTCTACATCCATGTTGCATGCAGGCCGGCGGAAAAGCGGTGCTGCTGTCCCTGCCGACCCCTGCAGCATCCAGGTTCTTTGCCCAAAAGGAGCACTTTTGCTTCCACTTACATAAAATGTGTAAGAAGCCAGTCTAAAGGAGCCAGAGCCATGCCCAACAACCCGGATGTCTCTTCACTGCTTGCTTTGGTTGAGAATGAGGATATAAAAAATACACTGAACCGTGTCGGTCGGCTGCTGGAAGCACGTACGGCGAGAAAAGCAAATTCTGCGAACTTTCTGGAGGGTGTATCGGTCAGTCATGTTGACCCCGGAATCAACCTGCTGCTGGCAATTACCCCTTTCCTTTCCGCAGGCAAAAGGAGCAAAGTGGAAACCTTGCTGAAGCCGCTTAATATCTTGTTTTTCCTCCGGCAGTTTCTTGCCATGGCCGAGCGGGAGGACGGCATTTAGCGGTTTTGACCTAGTTTGCGTTGGACTGCCGGGGGTTTTGCAGCCCGGGTGAAGGGAGGCAGTCGGTTGGACATCAATATCGGTTACAAAAAGCAAAAGGCGACTGAAAATCAATTTTCCCGGCAGCCGGGTCTTGCCGCCGTACCTCCGGCACGCAACGCGGAAGCAGCCGTTCCCGCAAAAGCAGCCGCCCCCGGTCTTCTGCCGGCTGAGTCGGCTGTCGGGGAATATCCTGCCAAGGGAGCGACAGGTGTATTTGCGGCTGCACCGGAATATGCAAAAGACGGACACGGCGGGGCGGCGGCAGGGCAGGAACAGATGCCGGCAAACGGCGGCGGGCTGGGCGAAAAAACTGGGGAGGGGCAGGCTGAAGAAGCGGTCCTGCCGGATTTCCCTTTGCCACAGGCAAAACAGGAAGAAACGAGTAAATTTGCTGCAGATAAAATCTCAGAGCGGGCAGCCGATAATCTGCTGCTTTTTCTGCTTGTTCTAATCCTGCTGCCGAATGCATTCCGGCGGCAAACTGACTGGGGGACAATGACAGTGAGCGGTTATCGAGATTTGTACCGTCTGCTGGAAAGGGCTGAAACAAATAGTGTTGTTGACAGCATCTGTCATATCTCTCTGCTTTTGGGCAACCCCAGGGAAGCGGGGCAGGTGGAAAGCGCCCTCAGGAGTTTTCTGTCCCGGGAAAAAGAAAACCAGGCGGTGAAGCTGCTGGCTGCAGTTGCTCCGTATCTCTCTCCCAACAGGCAGTCGAAACTCCGTGAGTATAGAAAAATACTGCATGTTGTCAACCTGTTTACAGTTCTGGCGCAAAAAGAGGCACTGCTCCTGCAAGATGAAGAAAAGAAACAATAACTTCTTGCAGCATTTTTGCTGCCTGAATTGCAGCCTCTTTATCACAAAAAAAATGACTGCAACATAAAATATCGTGGGTGCCCATGATAGTAAAGCAAAAAGGAGTGAAACTGTAATGGCAGGTAATATTTTTGGCGGCGGTCAACACCGTGACAATGATTTGCTGCTGCTCCTCCTCCTGCTGCTACTGCTGACAGATGACAGGCATAACTGCGACAATGACATTCTGCTTATTATCCTGCTTTTCCTCCTGTTCAGTGATAACGGCATAAATACCCGCGAAAACTAGCGCTTGTTTCCTTCTTTTTCATCGGCTGCCGGATACTTCTGCCGGGGCCTAGCGGAAACAAACAAGATAAGCCCTGTTCTGCTTTGCGCAAAGATCAGGGCTTTACATAAAACCTGCCTTGGAGCAGGTTTTTGTTATGGAGCAATTCGCCGCGGTACGCCGCAGCAAGTCAGTTGTCCGCGGCACCCAAGCCGCTGAAGGCCAGTTTTGTCAGAGCGCCGGCAATCTCCTCCAGGTCAAAAATTATCCGGTGGGTGGACATAAGTGAAAAAATGTCAAGTTCCTGCATATGTTCCACTTGCCAGTATTTCAGACGTTCCCGGACTCTATCCCTGGCTTGTTTGATATCCTCCGCCTGCTGCCTGATCACAGGCTGCAAATCCCGGTTATTTTCTCCAACCAGCCGGAAGACATAGCGGTGCAGCTCGGCCAGCATGCCGGCCAGCTCCTGAACAGACTGGACAAGCTTTTCAAACTCGGGGCTGCGTACATGGACCAGGCCTTGAGCCGCCTGCTTGCGTTTATACTGCCAGCGGCGCTGTGCCACTTCCACTATGTCATGAATTTTGTCCGTGACCTGCTGCAGAAAGCGGATACTGTTTTCATAGAGGACGACTTCCTTAAGGTCAACGCCTTCCAGTATGGAACCAAAGCGGGTTTCCGCCCCTGCCTTCAGGTAGTCCAGTTCACTTAGCAGGCGGCCAATTTCCTGCTTTTTCTCTTCCAGTTCGGCAAATGCCTGCACGGCCAGCTCTTCCCGGTTGACAGCGTAGGCCTCGATTGCCTTGAAATAAAGGTCGGGGAAGCTGTCAGTAAGGCTTTTTAATTCTTGGCGAAAAGTTGCATGGTGCCGGGGCGGCGCCACCAGAATATTGGTGGCGGTGGCTGCGGCAATGCCAATCAGTGTGCTTGTGACGCGTCCCACCGTATAAATAAGGACGTTTTCCGCTTCCCCCGACATAATGGCTGTTACTGTCAGCGAACCAAGCACAATCCCGTCCAGCCAGCGCAGCTTTTTAAAGACTGAAATGAGGACAATAACGGCCAGACCGAGGACAATCAGGTTGGCCCCGAAAAGGAAATACAGGCCGAGACCAAAAAGTCCGGCTACGACGGTTGTTTTCGCCCGTTCAAAACCTTTCTGCAGTCCCACTGTAATACTGGGCTGAATGCAGATGACGGCAGCCGTTCCTGCCAGGATGGGGAGTGAATAGGGGATGTATCTTGACAAAAAAACGGAGAGGGCCACAGCAATGCCGGATTTTAGTGTGCGCGCCCCGGGGAAAAAGGAGAACCGCCTGATAGTTTTCACGGTTTCACCACCGCCTGTTTATATTTTCCTATTTTACTGCCGGTTTTTACCTCTGTCAAGAAAGAACAGATAGCTGCCGCTTCATGGCTTTTTTACAAAAATTTGCTTCCCGATAATTATAATATCACAGCCGGTGTCCGGCAGGTAGTAAGGTCCCGTTTTTCAAGTCAGGCGGATAAAAGCCGTACTAAAAAGGAAAAGTTTATATGGGCGGCGAATAAGAAGCCTGCATTAATCTACAGGAGAAAGAGAGGTTGAAGCGCGTGGATAATTACGATGTAGTGCTGGAATTTTTCAGGCAAGCGACAGAGCCGGTAAACGCCAGCCAGGTTGCAGCCGGAACCGGACTTGACAAAAAAGAAGTAGATAAAATAATGAACAGGCTAAAAAAAGAAGGCACGATTGTTTCTCCCAAACGCTGCTTTTGGGAAATCAAAAAATAGCTCTGCCTTCCGGCAAAGGTATCCGGTATTAACGGCCCGCCCCAGGCGGGCCGCAATATTTAAACAAGTGCAGTGGGAAATTTCATATTTCGGATAACATTTTAGGAAAAAGTTGTAAATTCTGCTTGTAAAATTTTTGTTTTTAATGTAAGCTGGAAATGTGTGCCTGCTTGACAAGAAGATTTTTGGCGGAAACAGAGATTTGCATTGGAGAAATAAGGCCAAAGGAAAAGAGCTGCTGTAAGGGTGGGAAGATGACAAAAGAAGAAAAACTGTGGAGGCGCAATGCCTTTGCTTTTCTGGCCAGCCAGACGCTGTCCCTGTTCGGTTCGTCCCTGGTGCAATATGCCATTATGTGGTATCTGACCCTGAACACAAAGTCAGGTATTGTAATGTCATCGTTTATTATCTGCGGTTTTCTTCCTGCTTTTTTTATTTCACCCTTTGCCGGTGTGTGGGCGGACCGTTTCAGCCGCAAGCGGCTGATTATCCTGGCCGATGCCCTGATTGCCGTGGTCACCCTGGCCATGGCCATCCTTTTTGCCTACGGTTACGACTACATCTGGCTGCTTTTGCTTGCCGCCGCGGCGCGTGCGGTGGGAACCGGCATGCAGACGCCCGCCGTGGGGGCCGTCCTGCCGCAAATAGTACCGCAGGACAGACTTACCAGGGTAAACGGCATTAATAGCAGCATTCAGGCTGTGATCAGTTTTCTCTCGCCTATGGTCAGTGCGCTGCTTCTGAACTATGCCACCATGGAAATAATATTTTTCGTAGATGTGCTTACTGCCGCCGCCGCCATTGTCACTCTTGCCGCCCTGCTTGATATTCCGCTGCATGGGAAAGCGCAGGCAAAACAAGTTGTCAGCTATTTTTCCGACCTGCGGCAGGGAATTGCCTATATAGCCGGCCATCCTTTCCTGAAAACATTTTTCTTTTTTATTGCCTGCTTTTTTGTTTGTATATCTCCGGTTGCTTTTCTGCCTCCCCTGCAGGTTGCGCGCACTTTCAACAGCCAGGTCTGGCACCTGACCGCACTGGAAATAGTTTTTTCCACCGGTATGCTTTTTGGCGGCCTGCTGCTCACCTTCTGGGGCGGCTTGCGCAACAAAAACCATACCCTGGCTTGTGCCACCCTGTTTTTTGCTCTCTCCAGCTTTGCCTTGGGGGTAGTGCCGGTATTTTGGCTGTATCTTGTCTTTTACGGCCTGAGTGGCGTGGCCATGCCTCTTTTTAATACGACCGCCACTGTTCTCTTGCAGGAAAAAGTGGAAGAAGATTTCTTGGGTCGTGTTTTCGGCGTTTTAAATATGCTTTCCACTTCCATGCTGCCGCTGGGAATGCTGTTTTTTGGGCCGGTGGCAGACTTTGTCCGGATTGAGCTGCTGATGGCAGTCTCAGGTATGCTGCTTTTGCTGCAGGGGGTGCTGCTTTTGGGCAGCAAGAAAATGACGGCGGCGGGAGCGCCGCAGCAATGACCCGGGTAGCCGGGGCTTTTTTTTTGTTTTTTTACGGTCTGACACCGCCACGTTATGTGCATAGAGCGGGGAGGAAATTGAAATAATGTAAAAGACACCAAAACAGGAAAGGAGTTTTGCCATGTTCAACCCTTTTGAACAAAAGCCGATCCCGCTAGGCGATGCACTAATGGACTGGAAAACCATCTATCCCAAACCTTATGACAAAAATACGGCAGACCCTTACACCAAAATCCGCATTATTCTCATGAACGGGATAGAAGTGGAAGCAGCCTTCTTTTCCCACCAGTTCCACCGCCACTGCAACAACAACGACCTGCGGCGCGAGCTGGCCCTTACCCGCCGCAGTGAACAGCAGCAGCAAAAAAGGATTAACTGGCTTTCTCCCATCGGAGAAACGCCGCTGGAGACAACCATCGGCTATGAGCACGTGGCTGTAGACTTGACGGCCTGGCTGGCCCAAAATGAGCCTGATCCTTATGTTAAAGCCACCCTGGATTTTGCCCTGCTGGAAGATTTCGACCACCTTTACCGCTATGCCAACCTGCTTGACTTGGACAAAAACATACCGGCACAGAAAATAGTCAAGGAGTATGTGGAAATGACGCCCGGCCGGCCCACTATTGTCGAGCACCGCCATCCCTACGACAATGTCAGGAATTTTGTCGATTTTAAAACAGCCGACATCCGGACCAAGCTGAATATTTTAATTATTACCGCCGGCGAGCAGCAGACCATGAATTTCTACATGAATATTGGGCCCACTTATTACAACGACCTTGGCCGGCAGCTATACCAGGAAATAGCCATGATTGAGGAACAGCACGTTTCCCAGTACGGTTCGCTGCTGGATCCCAACTGCACCTGGCTGGAAAGCCTGCTCTTGCATGAATACATGGAGTGCTACCTGTATTATTCCTTCTACCAGGATGAGCTGGATCCCCATATCAGGCAGATCTGGGAGATGCACCTGCAGCAGGAAATTGCCCACCTGCACCGGGCCAAGGACCTGCTTGCCATGTATGAGAACAAGGACTGGCAGCAGGTTATTCCAGGCGGCACCTTCCCCAAACTCCTGCAGTTCCATGACACCAAAGATTATGTCCGCAAGATCCTGCGGGAACAGGTCGAACTGACGGCCGACGGGGAAACACTGAAGGATGTAAACAGCCTGCCGGACAATCACCGCTTCTTCTGGTACCAGCAGAAAGTCAACCATGACATCAACGCTGTCCCTAGCCATGTGGTGATTGCCGCCCACCAGCAAAAAGCAGGCATGGACTACCGCTTCGAAGTAATGCCCAACGCGGTGGAAGCCCTGCGCGACAGGAAAAAAGACAATATTACCATTGCCAGGACAAAACAAAAACAATTTGCCACTGTTTAAAAGGATCAGGAAGCCCGGCCAAGCCGGGTTTCCTCTTTTAGGGCAGGAGGAACCGGAAGCCGCGGAGAATACTGGACCTGCGGCATTTTTTTATGCACCGCGCACCATTGCAAAATGATTCTTTGTTTCCAATAATAAGAGAATGCACAGGCGGCATTTTTAATAATATTCAATTATAAGTGTTCGATATATTATTTATTATTAAAAATATATTCCCCGCATATGGAGGAAGTGATATAATAAATGCGGCATATAGTTGGGGAATCAGATATGCACAAATTTTTTCTGTTTCCCGCAATTCATGCAATAAAAAAGGGGAGGTTACTCAATGGCTGGTAAAATGAAAACGATGGACGGTAATACGGCAGCTGCGTATGTTTCCTATGCTTTTACTGAAGTTGCCGCTATTTACCCCATCACTCCGTCGTCCCCCATGGCCGAACTGGTGGATGAATGGGCAGCTCATGGTCGTAAAAACATTTTTGGACAAACTGTACATGTGGTGGAAATGCAGTCAGAAGCGGGGGCTGCGGGAGCTGTCCACGGCTCTCTGGCAGCTGGAGCTCTGACAACCACATATACCGCTTCCCAGGGCTTGCTGCTGATGATCCCGAACATGTATAAAATTGCCGGGGAATTTTTGCCCGGTGTTTTCCATGTCAGCGCCAGGGCCCTGTCAAGCCATGCGCTTTGCATTTTTGGCGACCAACAGGATGTAATGGCGGCCAGGCAGACAGGTTTTGCCATGCTGGCCTCGGGCAGCGTGCAGGAAGTAATGGACCTTGCGGGTGTGGCACACCTGTCCGCCATCAAGTTGCATGTACCGTTTGTGCATTTCTTTGACGGTTTCAGGACATCTCATGAGATACAGAAAATTGAAGAAATCAGCTATGAAGATTTTGCCAAGCTGGTTGACTATGAGGCGCTGCAGCGCTTCCGCAACAAGGCGCTGAATCCGGAACACCCGGTGCAAAAGGGCACGGCGCAAAACCCGGATGTTTACTTCCAGTTCAGGGAAGCAGCCAACAGGTATTATGAAAGTGTGCCGGACGTAGTCGCCGCTTATATGCGTGAGATTACCAAACTTACCGGCAGAGAATACAAGCCGTTTGACTACTACGGCGCCCCCGACGCGGAGCGGGTAGTCGTGGCCATGGGCTCCGTCACCGAAGCGCTGGAGGAAACCGTGGATTACCTCCTGGCCCGGGGAGAGAAGGTGGGCGTGATTAAAGTAAGGCTGTACCGTCCGTTCTCGCCCAAGTATTTCTTTGCCGTTCTGCCCGTTACGGTGAAACGCATTGCCGTGCTTGACAGAACGAAAGAAATGGGCGCCCTCGGCGAACCCTTGTACCAGGATGTCCGGACCCTGTTCTACAACAGGGAAAACGCTCCGCTGGTGGTGGGCGGCCGCTACGGGCTTGGTTCCAAGGATACCACACCGTCGCAGCTCTATGCCGTCTTTGAAAACCTGAAAGCGGCTGAGCCGAAGAACGGTTTCACTATCGGCATCATCGACGATGTGACGCACACTTCCCTGGAGGAGAAAGTGAAGATTGACACTACCCCAGAAGGGACTATTGCCTGCAAGTTCTGGGGCCTTGGCTCGGACGGGACGGTAGGTGCCAACAAGAGTGCCATTAAAATTATCGGGGATAATACCGACCTGTATGCCCAGGGCTATTTTGCCTATGACAGCAAAAAATCAGGCGGCGTAACCATCTCCCACCTGCGTTTCGGGAAAAAACCGATTAAATCGACTTACCTGATAGATGAGGCCGATTTTATTTCCTGTTCCCAGCAAGCGTATGTGCACCAGTATGACTTGCTGAAAGGCCTGCGCAAGGGCGGCACTTTCCTCCTGAACACCAACTGGAGTGAAGCGGAGCTGGAAGCAAACCTGCCGGCGGCAATGAAAAATTACATTGCCCAAAACCGGATTAAGTTTTATATTATCAACGCCTCCGGGATCGCAGAAAAGATCGGCCTCGGCAGAAGGACCAATATGATTATGCAGGCCGCATTCTTCAAGCTGGCCAATGTCATTCCGCCGGAAGATGCCGCCAGATACCTGAAGGATGCCATTAAGAAAACATACGGTGCTAAAGGAGAAAATATCGTAAAAATGAATTACGATGCCGTGGATGCCGGCATGAGCGCCCTGGTGGAAGTAAAAGTCCCCGCCTCTTGGGCTGACGCGGTGGACGAAGCTGCTGCCGCCAGCGCCGCGGACGTTCCCGACTTTGTGAAAAATATTCTGGTTCCCATGAACAGGCAGGAGGGCGACAGCCTCCCCGTGTCTGTTTTCAAAGACATGGCCGACGGCACATTCCCCAGCGGGACATCGGCTTACGAAAAGCGCGGCATTGCCCTTTACGTGCCGGAATGGCAGATTGACAACTGCATCCAGTGCAACCAGTGCGCTTTCGTTTGTCCCCATGCCGCCATCCGTCCGTTCCTGATGACGGAAGAGGAAGTAAAGGCTGCACCGGGTGAATTGCCGGTGAAAAAAGCGGTGGGCAAAGGCCTGGAAGGCTACTACTATAGGATGCAGGTTTCTCCCCTGGACTGCACCGGCTGCGGCAACTGTGCCGATATCTGCCCGGCCAAGGAAAAAGCCCTGGTGATGAAACCCATCGAAACCCAGGAGAAGGAAGCGGAGCGCTGGCAGTATGTTGCCGGCAACATTCCCTACCGCTGCGACCTGATGGCCAAGGATACGGTCAAAGGCAGCCAGTTCTGCCAGCCGCTGCTTGAGTTCTCGGGCGCCTGCGCCGGTTGCGGCGAAACACCGTATGCGAAAGTTATTACCCAGCTGTTCGGCGACAGAATGATGATTGCCAATGCCACCGGCTGCTCTTCCATCTGGGGTGCTTCCGCCCCGTCCATGCCTTACACCAAGAATGCCGAAGGCAAAGGCCCGGCCTGGGCGAACTCCCTCTTTGAAGACAACGCGGAATACGGTTACGGCATGGCCATAGCAGTCAGGAAAACCAGGGAAACAATTAAAAATTACCTGAAAGAGCTGATGGCGGAAGACGAATCCCTGCGTCCCGCGGCACAGGCCTGGATCGACAGCATGTATGACGCCGAAGCTTCCAAGGCCGCATCCGCCGCCCTGGTGGCCGCGCTGGAGAATTATAAAGGCAACAACCCGCACGCCGCTTATATCCTGGCCAACAAGGACCAGCTGGTCAAGAAATCCGTCTGGGTCTTTGGCGGTGACGGCTGGGCTTATGACATTGGCTACGGCGGCCTGGACCATGTGCTGGCCTCCGGCGAGGATATCAATGTGCTGGTCTTTGATACAGAAGTGTACTCCAATACGGGCGGACAGTCCTCCAAAGCCACACCGACAGCCGCCGTGGCGAAATTCGCTAGCTCCGGCAAACGGGTGAGGAAAAAAGACCTTGGGGCCATGGCCATGACTTACGGCTATGTCTATGTGGCCCAGGTGGCCATGGGTGCCGACAAAAACCAGTTCCTGAAGGCAATCCGGGAAGCCGAGGCCTACAACGGCCCCTCCCTCATCATCGCTTACGCACCCTGCATCAACCACGGCATCAAAGCCGGCATGGGCAAAACTCAGGCCCAGGAGAAATTCGCCGTGGAGACAGGTTACTGGCACCTCTACCGCTACAATCCGGAACTGGCAAAAGAAGGGAAGAACCCGTTTATTCTGGATTCCAAGGAGCCGAGCAAGTCATTCCGTGATTTTCTGAACAGCGAAATTCGCTACGTTTCATTGAAAACCACCTTCCCGGAAGTTGCGGAAGAACTCTTTGCCCAATCCGAGAAGGAAGCCAAGGAACGTTATGCCAGGTATAAAAAACTGGCGGAAAAATAAAACTGCATAATACTCATTCTAGGCCGTTGTGTTGCTTGCAATGCAGCGGCCTTTTTTCTTCTTGTCAAAGCTGAAACAGCAGCCGCAGACGGCAGGAGGAAATAACGCCTTCATCTTGAAATTCTTCTAATGAAAGGGGGAAGTATTTGTGGATAAACAGCAGGAAATTGCACGTCTGGAAGCATTGGCTTACGAGTTGAGGAAAAAACTTTTGCATCTGTGCGGCACCTACGGGGGGCCGGTACACATCGGCGGTGATTTGTCGGCTGCAGATCTTCTCATCGCTTTGTACCATTACGGTATGAATGTGGATCCCAACAATATCATGAATCCGGCAAGAGACCGTTTTATTTTAAGCAAAGGGCACGGGGCGGTTTGCATGTATATTGCCATGGCCTTGCGCGGCTTCTTTGACTATGATGAAATCTGCGCCACTTACGGCAAGCTGGACAGTGCTTTCGGCATGCATCCCTGTAAGGTCCAGCTGCCCGGGGTGGAGACTTCCAGCGGCTCACTAGGACACGGGTTATCCATAGCGGTGGGCATGGCCCTTGCCGCCAAGCAGAAAGGACAGAAACACCGTGTATTTTGTTTTATGGGTGATGGAGAAACATGTGAAGGTTCCATCTGGGAAGCGGCCATGGCGGCCGGCTCCTACAAGCTGGGCAACCTGATCGGTATTGTGGACCGCAACAGGCAGCTGATGACCAGTTACACGGAGGATTTTATTCACCTGGAGCCGTATGCGGACAAATGGAAAGCTTTTGGTTGGAACGTTATTGAGCTGGACGGCCACAACATGGCGGAAATTGTGGCCGCGCTCGACAGTCTGCCGGCACCCGACTCAGAGCAGCCCACGGTGCTGATTGCACATACGATCAAGGGGAAAGGCGTTTCCTTTATGGAACGGGATATTGGCTGGCATGCCGGCGCCCTGAGCGAAGAAGACCTGGAGCGGGCGCTGAAAGACCTGGAAGCAACATACGGTAAAAGCGGGGTGGAAAACAATGGGCGTAACCTTTAATTTTGGCCAGTTTTTTCTTTCTGGCAGGACTGTTATCGGTGATACGCTGCATGAAATCGGTTTAAAAAATGATAAACTCTGGGTACTTACCCCCGACACAGGGGCGGCCTTGAAGGCGTTCAAGCGTGACTGCGGCGACCGTTTTGTCGATGTGGGCATTGCGGAGCAAAACGTGGTGGGTATTGCCGCTGGCCTTGCCCTGGAAGGCAATATACCGGTCATTATGGGTATGATTCCCTTTATGACCATGAGAGCCTGCGAGCAGGTCCGGACGGATGTATGCTACCAAAACCTGCCCGTGCGCATTATCGGCACCGGCGGCGGGCTGACCTCCGAAGGCGGCTCCACCCATAACGCCATGGAAGATATTGCCCTGATGAGCTCTCTGGTCAACATGACAGTTATTTCCATCGGTGACCCCAATATGATCAGGGATATTTTATGGGCCAGCATGGAATACCCGGGGCCCATGTTTATCCGCCTGGCGCAGGGGAAAAAAGACAGGGTAATTTATGAAGAAGGCACCATGAAGTACGAAATCGGCAAAGGCATTGTCGCCAGGGAAGGGAAGGATGCCACCATTTTTGCCCACGGCGAAATGGTGTTCCAGGCTTTGGAGGCAGCCTTCCGCCTGGAAGAGGAGGGTATCTCCGTCGGGGTAATTGACATGTTTACCATCAAGCCGCTGGACAAGGAGCTTGTCCTTAGGGTTGTGGAAGAAACGGGACGCATTGTGGTCCTGGAAGACCACCTGATGTACGGCGGCCTGGCTACCGCCATCTCCGACCTCTTAATGGACCGGGCTGTTTATCCCAAGGCTTTCCGCCGCCTGGGGATTCCGCAGGTCTACGCCGGCTTTGGCACCGGGGAGGAATTGCGGAAGAAATACGGGTATGACACGGAGGCCACGGTGCGTGCCGTCCGTGAAGTGCTGGAGAAATAAAGTAAATCTCGTGACCGGAGGTGCTGTGATGAAAGTAGCGGCGATTACGAAGATTGGCAGCCTGAAAGACCCGGACCCGTCCAAGCGCGGCCGGGTGGAACTGATTGATTACCCGGAACAGGAAGTAGGACCGGAAGATGTGAAAATCAGGGTAGCCTACTGCTCCATCTGCGGTTCGGACCCCCATGTAGCGGAAGGAATTTTCGGCACCGATGTGCCCATCGGCCTGGGGCATGAAGTCTCCGGCGTAGTGGAAGCCCTGGGGGAAAAAGCAACGAAAAAAGGCTTGAAAGTGGGCGACCGCGTTGCCGCCAACTTCCTGCGCTTCTGCGGTACCTGCTATTATTGCCAGAACGGGCAGCAGCAGTTCTGTGAGCATACAGACGAATATCACCGCCCCGGGATGGCGGAATATGTAGTCTGGCATGAGTCCCAGGTTTATAAGCTTCCCGACAATGTCAGCCTAAAGGAAGGCTGCCTGCTGGAGCCGACAGCGATTGCCGTGCGCGCCATGGATAAAATGGGCCACAAAGTTGGCAGCCGGGTTGCCATCTGCGGCGGCGGCCCCATCGGCCAGCTGGCCCTGCAGATGGTCAAAATGTACGGGGCAACCTACCTGACCATGATCGAGCCTGTGGCCGAGCGGAGGGAGATAGCACTGTCCTTTGGGGCCGAATATGTAATTGATCCTGCCACCCAGGATGTGGTGGAGGAAGCCATGCGCATCACCGGCGGCCTTGGCTTTGACGTGGTCCTGGATGCGTCCGGGGCGCCTGCCGCCGTGGGCAACCTGCCCCGCATCACCGCCAAAGGCGGCACCCTGCTGTACGGCGCCATGTATCCCGGTGATTTTACAATGCCTCTCAATCTTTTTAAATACTGCTACTTTAATGAATTGACCATTTCCGGCTTTTACGTGGCTCCGTATGCTTTTCCGCGGGCGCTGCAGCTTCTGCCCAGGCTGAACCTGAAGCCTTTTACCGCCAAAGTCGTCCCGCTGGAGAGGGTGGCGGAAGCTTATGACGTGCACATGAGCAGCAAGTACCTGAAAGTCCTGGTGCAGTGCAACGAAGGCCTGGAGTAGCTCCGGCGGCTGTGCCTGACTGTGACAAAAGTGAAGCAAAACCGGCCAGGCAGGGCTAAGATGCCCGGTCTGGCCGGTTTTTTCCGGCAATACCCTTGTTTTTACCCGCGCAGTTTCTTTTTGGCTTAAATGGTCCATTCACCGTGAATTATGCCGACCAAATACCACTTTCCTTCGTACTGTTCAAAAACCAGGCGCAAGCTGCGCCAGTCCATGCCGTCATATCCGGGTTCAAAGCCGGTGAAATGGAACTCAACAAAAGTACCGTCCGGGTAGGCCTCGGCTACATTGTCAACGGTGTTTCCGGAACCGATGGGCGTATTGTTGCCTATCAGGTGGGGGTTAAGAAAATCCTGATCATAAACAAACCTTTCATAATAATCATTGAAGGTTAATTCTATGGGCTCACCAATGCCGTCGTAAATACCCCAGTCATATACAGTAGTATCTTCATTTAACCCTGCAACCTGCTGCGCGTTGAAGATTCTGTCATTTTGCACATCTACAAAAAAATAGGGGCTGAAGCGCACTCCTTTTTGCGGGTGGACCATCTTTGCCAGCTTGGCCATTTCCTTGTTTTTCAGCAGTTCCATGGTCTTTAAAGCTGTAATTAACACGTTTGAGGAGTCGTCGGTTTGTTGGCTTAATTGCGTTTTCAGTTCCTGGTTCTCTGCTTCCAGATCTTTAAGCCGGGCGTTTAAAGTCTCTATTTCTGCCTTCAGTTTCTCTGTTGAGTCTGTGTTTTGTGACGACGTGCAGGCTGTGAGAAAAAAAGCGGCTAAGATGATAAAACTGACAACAATTATAATTTTGTTTTTCATAAAAATCCTCCTGAGCTTATGTAGTGTAAGTTTGCTTTCGGCCGGACCGGTAGCTTAAGTTTGCGGTTGTTAACTTGCATACTACTATAATACCCGAATTTTTGCAATTAATATATTCTGTCACTGCCCAAAGCAGTGTGGCGGGAACTAAACCCGTCCGGCCGGGCAAAAACCCGGCATGACAGGTTTTAAGGCAAATGCCTTTGCTTCCCTCCGGCAGAGGCCTTTCCGGGTTAAATGGCAAATATTCAGAGTGGAATGGGAGGTAGAGTAAATGGTTGATTGTGCCGGTTGTCTGAACTATCCTTGTTACCGCGGGGAAAAATGCGCCCGCGGGCAAGAGCTGAATGCTTATGGAGAACTATCCAAAATGGTATATGAAAAGGCGGAAGAAAGAAAAATCATGGAAGTTGCCGCCCGCATTGAGGGCGAGCATTACATGGAGTGGACAAGGCTGGAAGAAATTATGCAGTTTTGCCGGGAGATGGGGTACCGGCGGATTGGCCTGGCGCATTGCGTGGGGCTGACCGGGGAAGCTCTGCTGGTAAAAAAAATTTTGGAACGGGAATTTTCAGTCGCTGCTATTTGCTGTAAGTTTTCCGGGATAAACAAAAAGAACTACGGCTTAGCCCAGGTAAACTGCAGTGTATATGAAGCTATCTGCAACCCCGTAGGACAGGCACTGGTATTGAATGACGAAAAAACTGACCTTAATCTTATCATCGGGCTGTGCGTGGGGCATGACCTGCTGTTTACCCGTTATTCCGAAGCCCCTGTTACCACCCTGATTGTCAAAGACAGGGTAACAGGCCATAACCCTGCTGTTGTCCTCTACAGCAATTACTACAAGAAAAAACTGCTGCGCTAAAGCAAGGCTGGGGCGACTGTCCCGGCTTAATTTTTTACTCAGGCTGAGGTTTACGCCCCGCCGCCAGCAGGATGTCCGCCACATCCCGCCATTTATTCAGTGTATAAATATGGATGCCGTCAATACCGGTATTAATAAAGCGAAAAATCTGTTTTACGGTATATTCCTTACCTGCTTTTTTAAAGTCGTCGGGACTGTCGCCGTAGCGGGCAATAATTTCCGCCAGTTCCCGGGGGATGGCGCTGCCGTTGCTGACGGCCATGCGAATGGTGGGCTCCTTGGCCAGGACCGGCATGATACCAACATCGACGGGGAGATAGATGCCCGCCCTGCGTATTTTCTCCAGCCACCAGGCAAAATGGTCCACATCATGGCAGAGCTGTGTCATGATAAAATCGGCGCCCGCATCCTGCTTCTCCCGCAGGTGGGCAATGTCGGACGAAAAGGAATCCGACTGGGGATGTTTTTCCGGATTGCCGGCCACGGCGATGGTAAACTGCGGGTAGTTGCCGCGAATAAAGGCCACCAGTTCACTGGCATAGTCGAAATCACCGCGCGTCTCCTTCCATCCCCTGGGAAAGTCACCGCGCAGGGCCAGGATATGATCTACGCCAATGTTCAGATAGCCTTCCAGTTCCGCCCTGATCTTGTCCTTGGTGTTGCCGATGCAGGTGTAGTGAGTGACGGGGATGGTTTTCCCGCTGTCTTTCAGGGTTTTACAAATTTCTACATTCCGTCCTGCGTTGGTGCCGCCGGCGCCGTAGGTACAGCTGATAAAATCAGGTTTAAACCGGTAAAGCTGCTCCAGCGTTTCCAGCAGCGGTTCCATGGGCTGGTCCGCCTTGGGAGGGAAGACTTCAAAAGAAAAACTCATACGTGCTTCCATGATGTCCGGAACTTTCATCTGCCGCACCTGCCTTGTCTTTGCAAACACTTTTACCTTAGTATTGGTTAGCGGCCTTGTTCTATACATTTTGTCACAATTCTTTGCCGCTGTCCTTCCAAAGCGGGAACAGCAGACCGGCTGTGCCCCTGCAGCGGCAATTGCCACGCGCCTTGGCAGGGAAAAAGATAAATATAGGGAAAATTGCAGGAAAATCTCGAAAAAGAAAGAATTGTACCTGGAAATAATGTCGCAATGGGGGGAGTTGAAGAGGCGTTTGCAAACACCACCTGAGATCAGAGTAGTGGATAACAGGAAAGAACGTAAGTGTTTTGTTGAGCTGCCGTGGAAGCTTTACCGGGATGATCCCAACTGGGTGCCGCCTTTGCTGCTTGACATGTACAATACGCTGAATCCAAAGAAAAATGCCTTGCTGCGGCTTGGTCCAAACCGCTTTTTTATTGCGTATCAGGACGGTGAACCGGTGGGACGTCTCGGTGTGGGGATGGACCTGCGGTTAAACGCGGCCAAGCAGGAAGCTTTAAGTTACCTGACACTTTTTGAAAGCATTAATGACTACAAGGTGGCGCAGGCTTTATTTGATGCAGGCATGGCTTTCCTGCGTGAACAGGGAGCCGCCGTGGTTACCGGTCCCCAGTCCCCCAGCAACGGGGATGATTACAGGGGTCTTTTACTTGCAGGCTATGACTCGCCGCCCTCCCTGCTCAATAGCTACAACCCGCCCTACTATCACACTTTTTTCCAGCAATACGGCTTTCGCAAGGATTTTGACCGCTACGCTTATTTTTACGATTTCCGGGACGGTCCACCCAAACGGCTGGCCAGGGGGGTTGAGTTGATTCAAAAACGTTACGGCTACCGCATCCGCCCCATTGACATGAAGAACCTGGACAAGGAAATACATGTGCTGAAATATGTGACCGATCAGGCCATGCCCGACTGGCCCGATATGATCCCTCCCGGCATTGACGAACTGGAAGCGGAAGCGGAAAAGTTGAAACTTTTGGCAATTCCCGATCTGGTCTTAATTGCGGAAACGTCAGCCGGCGAACCTGTAGGTTTTGCCGTAACCTTCCCCGATTACAACGAAGTTTTGCCGAAATTAAACGGGAGACTTTTCCCGACAGGTTTTCTGAAGTTCCTGTGGTACCGGCGGAAGATAAAAGGCGCACGCCTTTTTGCGCTCATGGTTACTCCGGCGCGGCAGAAAAAAGGAGTAGCCGCCTGTCTTTATTATTATTCTATGATAAATGCCCTCCGCCTCGGTTTTACCCATGGAGAAGGTTCAACCATTCATGAATTCAACACCCGGATGAACCTGGACGCCTATAAAGCAGGCGGGAAGCTTTATAAAATCTACCGCGTTTACCGCAAGGAATTGTAAAACACAAAAATGCACCCTACACAGGCAGGGTGCTTTTTTGGTCTTTCAGGCTCAAATTCTTGTTTTGCCGGGAAATCGCGCCATTCCCCCGCTGCCTTATCCCCCAAAGACGCAGAAAAGCCCTCTTTTTTACTTGTGACAAAAATGCCGTGGTCATAAGGGGGGGACACTTGGAAAGGGAAAAGTGGCAGCGACGCCGGAAGAAATCAACCGATTTATGTATCGTTCAAGCCAGCTCCTGAATTGATAGCACGTATCATACGAAAGCTGCCACATTTTATCCTTGCTGGTATCAACGAGCGCAAGCTTATACTCGCTTTCACCGTGAATAATGCTCCAGTCTTTATGGTTGTAAAACTGCAGCCTGTATGTTCCTTCAGGTGCGCTGTTTGTCCCTGCCATCACTATGCGAATTGTGCAGTATGTCTTATACAGGTTTCCGTAGGTAGGCCTGTATTCAGCTAAAATGGGTTTTTTTGATGATTTATTAACTAGCTGGATGATAAAATTTATTTCCTCGTCGTTTAGATAGTATGGCGTGCCTTTTCTAAGCGGGTACCAACCGTCTATCTCGGTTGTGAGAATGGCCTCAGCTACATTTGCCGCATTCAATGTAACCGAACACTTGTTTACCGCCAACCCAAAGCTCAATGCCACGACAAACAAAACTGAGATGGCAGTAACCCAAGCCGCCGGTTTTTTGAAGTTCATGACGTTCTTGATGCGCCCCTTGATATTTCCCTCGCCGAACGCCAGCGGACTGCCGTTTATCAGGCGCTTTCCCGCTGCCAGAGACAGCAGGGATGTCGAGTAATCACCCCTGATATCGCTTCCCATGAGCTTTATGACGCACTCGTCGCAGGACATCTCCATGTCTTTGACGGTAAATGCAAACGCAACCCAGACGAGCGGATTAAACCAATGAACGGCCAACGCGAGGAAGGCTAGCATTTTTACAAGATGGTCCAGCCGACGAATATGCGTCTGTTCGTGCAGGATAACATAGCTCTGCTCTTCCTCCCGCAGCGTCGACGGGAGATAAATTTTCGGACGCAGTATGCCGATGACAAACGGGGTGGCGATATGGTCGGCGAGATAGATGTTGTCCCGCAGCCGGACGGCGCCGACAAGTATTCTGCGCAAGCGGATTAGGGAGACTGCGCTGTATATCATCATCCCCCCGATACCGGAAAGCCAAAGCATTGTGGCGGCAGCCACCGGGAATGCAAGCGGGCCGACAGCAAGCTGCTCTCCACCATTGGGCAGGCTGCTTTTTATGGCTCCGTTGATATCCGGTACCGGTAGATCCACTTGCGGGAATTCCGTTTGTATGATATTCGTGGGAATGTATGTAATGCTGCTGTAAGCCCCATGATCAACCGTTCCCGCCGAGGGATAAATGAAGCCTATCAATGAAACTGGAGATGAAAAAGATACGGGGCAGACAAGGCGGAAAAGCACAACAGCCCAAAGGGCATATGAAAATACCTTCGGTACTCTTTTCAAAAGCAAACGGGCTGCAAGCACGAGAATGATAACAATGCTTGCCGTTACGCTCATGTTGAGGATTTGAGGCAAAAGCGTGTACATCCACATCAGGTACCACCCCGTTTTTCATTAATCAGCCTCTGCAGCTCGTTGATTTCCTCTTCGGACAGTTTCTTCCGCAGCGTAAAGGCCGCCAGAAATTTCGGAAGCGAACCGCCGAAGGTCTCCTCGACAAATTTCTCGCTCTGCAGGGCGGCAAACTCCTGTCTTGTCATCAGCGAAGAAACTATTCCCTCTCTGTTTTGAAAGATACCGCGGTCGCAGAGCCGGCGCAGCATTGTATAAGTGGTCGACTTCTTCCATCTCAATTCCTTTTCGCACAGCTTCACCAACTCGCCGGAGGAAATGGGCTCGTTGTCCCAGATGAGCTCGGCGAACTTTGTTTCCATCACGCCCAATCTGTAATTTTTCATTTTACCACTCCAAGTCTAATCTTGTTAAACCCTTTTATTAGTCTAATGTTATTAAACTATGATGTCAAGAGCTAATTTGGCCTTGGACACGGCAAAAACCCGAATGCTTATACCAGAGGCTTCCTGCATGTGAATGTTTCTGGCCCGGTCGGCACGCTCAATTGATCCGGTAGCTGTCACGGACGATACGGCCGAGGATTGCATCAACCAGCGGGGGGCACCGCCGAACTGTTCGTACCAGCCCTCCGGTCTCCTACTCTGCTATACAAAATTCCAGTGTCTGAAAAGGAAAAAAAAACGGGCCTGCGAAACGCACATTTCGAGAACCCTATTATCCGTTTACGGTGCGGGTTTCCCTCTCGGCGGACGGCCGCCTTTACCGCGGACGGAAACTTTTATCTAGTCTGATTTCTTTTTTTTTGGTATACTTTTGGCAGTGTTGATTCTACCGTTTTAAGGAGACGAGAAAATGATTATCGGAGTAGTCAAGGAACTGAAGGAACAAGAAAACCGCGTAGCAATGACCCCTGCCGGCGTAGACGCCCTTACGGCCTGCGGGCACCGTGTCCTGGTGCAAAAAGGTGCGGGATGCGGTGCGGGCTTTTCAGATGAAAGCTACAAAGCTGCCGGAGCGGAAATCCTGTCAGAGGCTGCCGACGTGTGGAACAACTGCGAACTCATGGTAAAGGTCAAGGAACCGCATGAATCGGAATATCAATATTTAAGGCCTGATCTTGTCTTTTTTGCCTACCTGCACTTGGCGGCTGACCTGGAACTGACAAAGACACTTTTGACTTCCGGTGTAACCGCCATTGCTTACGAAACTGTCCAGCGCTCCGACGGCAGCCTGCCGCTTTTGATTCCCATGAGTGAAGTAGCCGGGCGCATGGCGATCCAGGAAGGAGCAATCTTCCTGGAAAAAACCCGGGGCGGCAAAGGGATCCTGCTGGAAGGCGTGCCGGGCGTCACCCCGGGCTCGGTGGTAGTGGTCGGCGGCGGCACGGTAGGGATGGGAGCCATCAGAAGGGCCATGGGGCTTGGAGCCCGTGTGACAGTGGTTGACGTTAATGTGGACAGGCTGCGTTACCTGGAAGACATTTTTATGGGCAGAATTGAAACCCTCTATTCCAACCGCTATAACCTGTCCAAAGCCACCAGGCATGCGGATCTGGTTGTCGGTGCAGTCCTTGTCCCCGGAGCAAAGGCACCGAAAGTCATTACGGAAGAGATGGTGAAAAAAATGCAGCCGGGCAGCGTGATCGTTGATGTGGCCATTGACCAGGGCGGCTGTGTGGAAACGATCAAATATCCCACCACCCACGCCGACCCTGTCTTTGTGAAGCATGGCGTTATTCACTATGCCGTTCCCAACATTCCGGGGGCTGTCCCCCGCACCTCGACTCTTGCCCTCACAAACGCCACCTTGCCCTACCTTCTTGAACTGGCCAAGAAAGGCTGGAAACAGGCAATCCTCGATGATGAGGCTCTGGCCAAAGGGGTCAATATGGTGGGCGGCAAACTGACCAATGCTGCGGTGGCGGAAGCCCACGGCCTGCCATATTGTCCGCTGGCAGAAGTCATTAATAGCATCTAAGTTGGGCGGCAGGCGATACAGCAAGAATAGCCGGCGGTTAGATTCAGGCGGAAAAGTTGACAGGAGCGTTTGCTTCTGGTATATAAAAATTGGCACTCTCTAACTAAGAGTGCTAATTTACGTCTTACCCCAAACAGGAAGGAGGAAATGTCGATGACAGTGAAACCGTTTCAGGCGGAAGCACGGCGTCTCCTTGACCTGATGATCAATTCCATATATACACATAAGGAAATTTTTTTGCGGGAATTAATCTCCAATGCCAGCGATGCCATTGACAAAATCTATTATAAAGCGCTGACTGACGAGACGGTCAGTTTTAACAAGGACGATTATTACATCCGCATCATTCCGGACCGCGAGCAGCGGACGCTGACCGTTCTGGATACCGGGATCGGCATGACCAGGGAAGAACTGGAAACAAACCTGGGTGTTATTGCCCAAAGCGGCTCCCTGGCCTTTAAACAGGAGCATGAAAGCAAG
>JAAYMN010000003.1 GCA_012521345.1 Bacillota bacterium | reverse complement strand
GCCGATCATATGCCGCGTTGTCTTGGTCATGGGCGTATGAATGGTGATAAAGTCGGACTGGCGGAAGATTTCCTCGAGCGGCACCATGGTTACGCCCAGTTTTGCCGCCCTTTCATCGGAGATATAGGGGTCGTAGGCCAAAATTTGCATGCCCATGGCCTTGGCCCGTTTAATCACTTCGCTGCCGATACGCCCCATGCCGATGACACCCAGCGTCTTGTGGTAAAGCTCCACGCCCATGAATTTGCCGCGCTTCCATTCCCCGGCCTTGACGGAACTGTTGGCTGCCGGAATGTTGCGGGCCAGCGAAGTCATCATGGCAATGGCGTGTTCCGCCGCAGAAATAGTATTGCCTTCGGGCGCATTGAGGACAATAATCCCCAATTCCGTGGCTGCATCGACATCAATATTGTCTATGCCCACGCCGGCACGGCCCACGACTTTTAGTTTTTTGCCGGCTGCCAGCACTTCACGGGTCACTTTGGTGGAACTGCGCACCACCAGGGCGTCATAATCGGGTATAACCTCTATCAATTCCTGTGGCGTCAGGTCAGTCTTGACGTCCACCACAGCTTTTTCCCGCAACTTGTTAATCCCCAGTTCGGATATCTGGTCGCTAACAAGCACTTTCAGCATTGCTTCTACCTCCCTCTGGCCTGTGCCTTTTTTCACTATTGCTTTAGACCATAAAATGACGCAGGACAAGCCTGCTGAAGTAGTAATATGATACCATAATGTTTTTGGGGCTGCAAGTTAATTATTATTGCGACATTTTCCGGCAGCGGCACAAAAAGCCTGAAAGAGAGGCAGGGCATGGCGCTCCGTCCTCACCAGCCACTCGGGGTGCCACTGGACGCCCAGGGCAAAAGGATGGCCGGGCAGTTCCACCGCTTCGATCACTCCGTCGGCGGCCACCGCCGCCACAGTCAGCCGGCCGGGCAGGCGGACGGCCTGGTGATGCATGCTGTTGACGCGCAGCCTGCGCCTACCGGTGATATGGTAAAGCAGCGTGTTTTTGCGCACCAGGACGCTGTGGATGGGGTGGCTGCGCGGAGCCCGCTGGTCATGCTGCACCCTTTCCACTCCCTTCAGGTCCTGCAGCAGTTTACCGCCGGCAGCCACCGCCATGATCTGCGCCCCGCGGCAGATGCCGAGTAGCGGCAGCCCGTGGGCAAAAGCAAAGCGCGCCAGGAAAAGCTCCATAGCGTCCCGGTCCGGCTGGACCGTTCCCTGGCCGGGGTGTGCTTCTTCACCATATAGCTGCGCGTCCGGATCGCCCCCGCCGCTTAAAAGCAGTGCGTCAAGGCGGGCGGCCTGCCGCCGTAGAACATGCTCGGCGCGGCAGACCGGCAACAAAAAAGGCATGCCACCTGCCTGCAGGATGGCATGCACGTAAGCCAAAGACAGGCGGTTCTCATAACCGACCCGGTTGCAGGTTATCCCCACTAGTACGGCCACGTGGACATCCCCCCAAAAAAGGTAAATACGTAACCGTAAAGTTACGTATTTTAAAAGTCAATTAAGCCAAGTGATATTTTGATGGCCTGGTTGACACGCTGCATGGCCCGCTCATCCAGCTCCGTCACTTTGTCCTGCAGGCGCTGTTTGTCAATCGTCCTGATCTGCTCCAAAAGAATTACCGAATCTTTTTCCAGTCCGTACTCTTTGGCATCCACTTCCACGTGCGTAGGCAATTTTGCTTTTTCAATCTGTGAAGTTATGGCGGCAATAATGACCGTTGGGCTGTATTTGTTGCCAACGTCATTCTGGATCACCAGCACCGGGCGTACCCCGCCCTGCTCAGATCCCACAACAGGGCTTAAGTCGGCAAAAAAGATATGCCCCCGCTTCACTTCAACTTTGCTCACTTTTTGCCCACCAGCAATTCTGTAATCATTGTGGCCTCATTTTCCACCGCAAAAGCTTCATTGGCCAGGCGCAGGTTCAGCTTTGCCATTTCCGCATAACCGCGCTGCATTTTTTCCCTGATAATTCTTTTCTCCCGCTCGGAAAGATACAGGCGCATGGCTTCGCGAATAAAATCGGAGCGGCTGCGCTTCTCCGATGCTACGATATCATCCACTTCTTCCAGCAAATGATGAGGCAGACTAATCATAATCCGTTTCGTTTCCGCCATCGACAGCACCCCCTAATTTTCATCTTCCCCCAGATAAACTCTTGGCACCCGGTGGCTGATGGCGGTGACCACCTCATAATTGATGGTGTCCAGCCAGCCGGCAACCTCGTCAACATGCAGCTCTGCAGCTTTTTCCCGGCCAAAAAGAAGTGCGGTGTCGCCTGTTCTCGCTTCCTCTATGCCGTCGATACAGATCATGGTCTGATCCATACAGATGCGTCCCACAACCGGGGCGCGCCGGCCGCGGACCACAACCTGCCCGCGATTGGAAAGCCGGCGGTTGTAGCCGTCCCCGTAGCCGATGTTTAAAGTGGCTATGCGGGAGGGTTTTTGCGTGACATAAGTACTGCCGTAAGATATGCCGGTGCCGGCCGGTACATCTTTCACATAAACAAGTTTTGCCTTCAGTGACATGACAGGCTGCAGCTGTACCACATCCTGCCTCGTTTCGGCGGAAGGATACAGCCCGTAAAGACCAATGCCGATCCGTATCATGTCCAGTGCCGCTTCCGGTAGATTAATCACTCCTGCGCTGTTGGCAATATGCCTAAGCGGGATCCGGATGCCCCGCGCTTCCAGGCGTGCCGCAAGCTCCAGGAAACATTGCAGCTGCCGGCGGGCGGAAGCAAGATCACTGCTGTCCGCCGCGGCAAAATGGGAATAAAGACCTGTCACCCGCAAGCCTGGCAAAGCCGCTGCAGCGGCAATAAAATCAACGGCGCTTTCCGCAGGAAAGCAGCCAACACGCCCCATGCCCGTATCCACCTTGACATGGACATCCATTGTCCGGCCGGCCCGCAGGGCCGCCTCCGAAAACGCCAGAGCCTCCTTTTGCGTAAAAAGGGACGGTGTCACATTGTATTCCAGCAAATATGGCGCATAATTGGCAGGTGTAAAACCAAGAATGAGAATGGGAACGTCCAGGCCGTAGTCACGCAATTCGACAGCTTCTTCCAGCATGCCCACACCAAGCCAGGAAGCACCGGCAGCTACCGCCGCCTTGGCCACAGGAACGGCGCCGTGGCCGTAGGCATTTGCTTTCACTATGGCCATCAGCTTCGTTTCTGCCGGGATGAGTGCCCGAAACTGCCTAACATTATGGGCCACTGCTCGCAAATCAATTTCCGCCCACGCAGGTCGCAGCGGGAACCCATGCAATACAGAGCACCACCTATCTTTACATTAGCTATTGTAGTCCACGGCAGACTTGATTATTCCTGCCGGTAATGATTGGCTTGCCGCCGCTTTTTTACGGGCACTCAACCGCTTCTCCCAGGTTGAAATGGGCATGAATAGCCCGTGCCGCGTCATGGAGGCGGTCGGCCGCGATCAGGCAGGAAATTTTAATTTCTGAGGTGGATATAATTTCTATATTGATGCCGGCAGCGGCCAGGGCGGCAAACATGCCGGCAGCCACGCCCGTTCCGTGGATCATGCCGGCTCCGACCACGGATATTTTGGCTACATCATGCCTGTACTGCAGGTCTTTGGCGCCTATCTCCCTTACCACCGGATCAAGAACAGCCAAGGCCTTCTCCAGGTTGTCCTTGCTCACCGTGAAGAGAATATCGTTTTCCCCGTTGCGGTGGATGCTCTGCACAATCAAATCCACGTTGATGCCGGCATTGCCGATGGCGGTAAAAATCTTGGCCGCGATGCCCGGCCTGTCCGGCACCCCCACCACTGCAATTTTCACCTGATCTTCGTCGCAGGCAATGCCGCTGATGACAGTGCCATGTTCCATGTTTACCGCCTCCTTCACTATTGTTCCCGGTCCGTCATGAAAGCTGGAGCGGACGTGAATTACCACACCGTGTTCCTTGCCGCATTCCACAGCCCTGGGATGCAGGACTTTCGCTCCGAGACTGGCCAATTCCAGCATCTCGTCATAGGTTATTTCCGCCAGTTTCCGCGCCTCAGGCACGATCCGCGGGTCCACCGTAAAGACACCGTCCACATCGGTATAGATTTCGCACACCTCAGCCCCCAGGGCCGCCGCCAGGGCAACCGCCGTGGTATCGGAGCCGCCGCGCCCCAGGGTATTTATTTCTCCCGCCTCATCGGCGCCCTGGAAACCGGCCACCACCGCCACCTTGCCTGCCGCCAGGGCGGCTTTGACCCTCTCCGCCGTAAAAGCCTTGATCCGGGCATTGAGGGGATTGCCGTCGGTCAGGACGCCGGCCTGGGGACCGGTAAAGGAAACAGCCTCCCTGCCCAGTTTTGCCAGGGCCATGCTTAAGAGGGCAATGCTTACCTGCTCCCCGGTGGCCAGCAGCATGGCCATTTCCCGCTCCGGCGGGCGGGGAGAAATTTTGTGCGCCAGGTCAATCAACTCATCGGTGGTATCACCCATGGCTGAAACCACAACCGCCACCTGATGGCCGGCAGCCGCGGTGCGGTCAATTCTTTGGGCCACCCGCAGGATTCTATCCACGCTGCCGACAGAAGTGCCGCCGTATTTTTGCACAATTACTGCCATCTCTGCTTCCTCCGCTTCTTTGCACAGGTCTACTCAATGACACGTAAAATACTGTTGATAATGCGAATAGCAGGCATTTCCCGCAGGCTTGCCAGCGCTTTTGCAAAAGCGCCTTCACTGACATCATGGGTTACCAGCACAATTTCCGCCGTTTTGGCATCGCTGCGCTTCTGAATAATCATATCCAGGCTGACGCGGGCCGCACCGAAAGCATGGGCCAGCTTGGCGAAAACGCCCGGTTCGTCCTCCGCTTTCAGGCGCAGGTAGAAGCGGGAATGCTGGTCCTGCATGGGAACTACTTTTTTACGGGTAAAGGTTGTTTCCAGAACGCCGTTTTGCTGTTCGTTTTTTATGGCACGGGCCGCATCCATAATATCGGCGCAGACGGCGCTGCCGGTTGGCATGGCCCCGGCGCCGCGGCCGTAAAACATTACTTCGCCCACCGCATCGCCTTCCAGGAAAATGGCGTTAAATTCATTTTCCACCGCCGCCAGGGGATGGTCAAGCGGGATTAGGGCAGGATGGACGCGCAGCACCAGACCCGCTTCCGTCTCTTCGCCCACCGCCAGCAGTTTGACGGCATAGCCCAGCTCCCGGGCGTAGCGGATATCGCGCAGTTTGACATTGTCAATGCCCTCAAGGAAAATATCCTCCATCTGCACCACGGTGGAGAAGGCAAGGGAAGCCAGGATATTCAGCTTATAGGCCGCATCCCTGCCTGAGATGTCATTGGTGGGGTCGGCCTCGGCAAAGCCCCTGGCCTGCGCTTCCGCCAGCGCTTCGTCAAATTCTTTCCCCTCGCGGGACATTTGGGTCAGGATATAATTGGTGGTGCCGTTGATGATACCCATCACCTTTTTGATCCTGTTGGCGCCCAGGCAGTACTTAAGCGGCCGGATCAGCGGTATGCCGCCGCCCACGCTGGCTTCGTAATAAATATTTTTCCCGCATGCTTCCGCCACCGCCAAAAGTTCCGGACCGTGCTGGGCCATCAGGTCTTTATTGGCGGTAACCACGTACTTGCCGTTTTCCAGGGCCTTCTTGATGGCGCTGCGGGCGGCTTCCGTCCCCCCCATCACTTCCACCACGATGTCAATCTCCGGATCCAAAAGGACTGCGTCCTGATTATCCGTGAGCAGGACAGGGTCGACAGCCACACTGCGCGGCTTTTTTACGTCCCGCACGGCAATGCGTTTCACTTCCAGGTCCACGCCCAGCTTCCGCTGCAGCTCCGCTTTGTTTTTCTGCAAAATAGCCAGGGTGCCGCCGCCCACCGTGCCCAGACCCAGCATGCCGATGGTGATTTTTTTCTTCATTTTTTCCCACTCCTCTCTTTTTTAGCTTTGCCCGATAATTTCCAGCTTCCGGACACCGGCAATGCCTGCCAGTGCGGTCAGCAGCTCATGCACGTCCACAGTGAGATTATCCGTTTCAAAGGAAATGGACGCATTGGCCACACCCTGCAGCGGGATGTTCTGATTGATGGTCAGGATATTGCCTTCAGCCCTGGCGATGGCATTTAGCACTGCCGACAATACTCCCGCTCTATGTTCCAGGATCAGGGCAATGGTGAGAATTTTCCCGCGGCTGGCCTCCCGAAAGGGAAAGATGTAATCCCGGTATTTATAAAAGGCACCGCGGCTGATTCCCACCTGGCGGACAGCTTCATTCACGGTTTTGACACTGCCGCTTTGCAGCAATTTCTTGGCTTGCGCCGTTTTTTTCAGGACCTGGGGCAGGACATTCTCCTGAACCAGGTAGAATTTTTCCTGTGGCATAGACCAGGCAACCCCCTGTCTATCACATGTGGACAATTATCCATATACAGGGTACATTATAACACTGCCGTATCGCCGCCGCAACCCCTTTTTCAACGCCAGGCCAAAAATTTCTCGCCTTCTTTTCCCTTTGCCACGGCAGCCTTTTTGTGCGCTCCTGCCGCGGCGGACCGCCGCATATTGTCAAACCGGCAAAGCGGGGCGGCAGGATTCCGCCGCCCGGAACAGAATTAAACTTTATGCGCGCTTTTTCTCAAATCCTGAAACAAAAAGTTCTTGCCAGGAAAGAATTTGCTTTTCACCTCGGCTTGTTTTCCGCCTGCATCCACCTGTTCCTGGTCAACAAATACTGCCTGAAAAGGCTTATTAACCACCCTTTCCTGCATTTTTACTTTCACGATCTCCTGGCGCCGCTTTTGCTTTTGTCCTACAGCAACATGCTGCTGGCCTGGTTTAACTTTCGGGGGCGCAGGATCAGGTCCCTGCCTGCCATCCTGCTGCTCGTATTGGCTGCCGGCCTTTTCTGGGAGTATGTCACACCTTTGTATTTGCCGCACAGCACGTCTGACCCGCTGGATTTGCTGGCATACCTGGCAGGCGGGATGCTTTACTGGCTGCTCGTATCCTTTTCTGCACCTTATGACCAAAAAGGGGGGTGGTCAATCCTTGGATAAACAAATCAGCCCGCTGGGGTGGGTATTAATTATTGCCGGAGGCATTATTTTGGCGATTGTTGTCCTTTCACTATGCTAAATGTGAGGCCCTGGAAACAGCAAAACCGCCCGGCATAAAGCCGGACGGTTTTTTACAGCCTTCTCCTGGAACTCCCCAGTATATCCTTTCATACAATATTAGGGACAACAGGGGCTTCCAACCAAGTCAATCGGGCCCGGCATAAAAGCCGGAACACTAAACAGGTCACTGTCAGATTTATGTTCTTTCGCCCTGCTGCATAGCAACTGATCTGAAAAGGGATGAAGCCTGCATGCTCACAAATGGCAGCCGGCCTTTTGACAAAGAGAAAGTGTCAGGGGAGTTATGAGCATTGGCAGCCTGTAAAGCCGGTTTTTTTGAACAAACCCCCTGTCCCAGCTGCGGGGTCGTGGGGCAGTTTATTATCCCTTTGGAGGAGGCAGTCTACCTGGAGTGCATCCGGGGACACGGCCGGCATGAATTTTACGCCGGTTTTGGCGGAACGCGGCCGAAACCGCAGCAGGTTGTGCGCTCTGTGGAAGATCTTTTATGTACGAAGCACAGGGAGCTTTATCTATGCATCCGCAGGGTTCTGGCCAAGGATTCCCTCTTCAACGAGCAGGCGGACGCCATCGGCCAGATCAATTATTTCTGCCGGCACTGCAATGCGGATGAGCAGTCCGTGTACACTGTCCTAAAGATGATGACTCTTTATCACAAAGCCGTGCGCGGAGTAATCTGTGTGTAAACAGAGCTTTTCAACGGGCCGGCCTACCGCCTGCTCCTGCCTGCCATAATAAGGATTGGTGGCAGCCTTAAGCCGTTGATCCTCCTATACAAGCCGGCCTGGCACACGGCGGTTATCTTTGTGTCAGACTAGTAAACAGGAATTCGCAAGATATTCATTGGCCGGTGTTTTCCCCTGCCAAACCCATTGGCAAACTTTCAGTACCAAGCTATCGCCCAACCGGGCACATAAAAAATTCACATCGCCCATGCTGGGCGCACATAAAACAACCCGCCTCGGGCGGGTTTTATTATTCACTTTTCTGCGGCAGCGGCAGGCAGATGAATGTGCCTACCTGCAAATTTTTGGGGTCCAGTCCCGGGTTCAAAGCCAGGATTCCTTCCACTGTCACGCCCTGCTCCTTAGCGATCTTATACAGGGTATCGCCGGGGGCTATCTCCAGGAACAACCCTGTGGGACAGGGCGGCAGCCCTTCGTCCTTGCCCATGCAGCACACCTCCCGCTACCATCCTATTCGGTTTGGCGGAGAATGTGCCTACTCGTCAGGAAAGAGCGAAGCGGCGATTTTCACCAATTCCTGCAGGGACAGCACACCGGAGAGGGCAAAATCCCTCTCGCCGTCAGACCAGAAAAGGGAAGCCAGGTTATCCTGTGCGTTTCGCTGGTAAAAGCCGGTATTTTTCCCGATTACCACCTTGCGGCTGCGGCTGCCGGCAAAAAGTCCCTCCCCGCCAGCAGGCGCCTGGACAAAGGTAAAGGGTGCCTCTCCCCGGAAAACACAAATAAGTTGTTCCCTGCCGGCTTCCTCCACCCGGGAAACGGCGTGCAGCCTGGCTCCCCCGGGCAGGTAGGCGGGAAGATATACAGGCCCCGGCCAGCCTTTTTTTGCTTCTTCCAGGGTCAGGGGCGCTATCTCGCAGTAGGCGCTCACTTTTCCTGCACCATTAGGTGTAAAAGTAAAAAGGTCTGACGAAAAAGCGGGATTGAGCTCGCAGTTTATCACTTTAACCCGGCAGAGAAGTTTTCCCTCCAGGGAAAGCTCCATCTGTTCGGGCAGGAAAGACTTCCGGTTGAGCCACAGGCTGATCACCTCGCCGGCCAGCGGTCCCGGAAAATCCACCCTGTAGACAATCCCGCCGTTTATTTCCGCTTCACCCAGAAAAGAAAAGCTTTCCGCCTCAAGCAGCTGCTGCAGGTAGCCATAAAGCAAAAAGGGGGCAGCACTTTCCCTGGTTGTTTCCGTTAGCTCCAGACGGTAGTAGTCTCCCAGGGACGGCTGGTAAACCCAGATCTGGCGGCCGTCGCAAATAAAGACCTGGCTCTCCTCGCCGGCCTCCACTTCCACGCGCCAGCGCGAGGGAAAGGCATGCCACTGTTTGACACCATACACCTGGACGCTTTCTTCCGTGAAAATCTCCACGTCACACTCGGCGTGGTAACCGTCCAGTTTAGCCAGCCTGCGCTCAAGCTGCGGCAAGAGTTTTTCACCCGTGACGGCACAGCCCACGG
>JAAYMN010000034.1 GCA_012521345.1 Bacillota bacterium | reverse complement strand
TGCTGAGACGGACGGCAAGTTCGGCCGCCGCCAGCAGTGTTACCGCTTTGGCCGGGCCCAGGCCTTTGATGGCCGTCAAATCATCCAGACTGCTGCGCGGCAGTTCCGACAGCCCGCCGATTTCCACCAGAATCCGTCCCGCCAGTTCCACGGCCGTTTCCTCGGCCGTGCCTGTCCGCAGCAGAATGGCCAGCAGCTCGGCATCGGACAGTGCCGCCGCTCCCCGGTTCATGACCCGTTCGCGCGGGCGTTCATTAGGTGGCAGGTCTTTGATGGTCAGGCGCCGTTTTGACATTCAAACCAGCTCCTTCTCCCGGTTTTATCCCCCCCATTTGTACAAGCATTTTCCACAGGGCAGCCAGGGGCAACCCCACCACATTAAAGTAGCAGCCGTCTATCTTTTCCACAAAAACAGCCGCCTTTCCCTGAATACCATAGCCGCCGGCTTTGTCAAAAGCTTCTCCGCTACGCAAGTACCACTCAATTTCCGCTTCCGTCAGCCGCCGGAAGGTAACGCGGGTAGTTTCCACATGACCGGCCCGGCGTCTTTCCGGCTGCCTGATGACCGCCACACCGGTCAGCACTTCATGTGTCCGGCCGGACAGCATTGTCAGCATGGCATGTGCTTCACTGTAATCTGCCGGTTTGCCGAGTATTTTCCCGTCCAGGTGCACAATTGTGTCGGCGGCAATAATAATGCCTTTTTTCACCTGCGCAGCCACCGCTTCCGCCTTGCGCTCCGCAAGAAGCAGCGCCAGTTCTTCCGGTGTTTCCGCAGTCACCTGTTTTTCATCAACTTCGCTTTGACAGACTGTAAATTGCAGGCCAAGCTGCCGCAATAGTTCCGCCCGCCGCGGTGAAGCCGACGCCAAAATAATTTCGTCTGTTGCCGGATACGTTTGCATAAGCCTCAATCCCGTTGAATATTGATCTTGCTTAATGCCTTGCTGGTATAAGTCACGACCAGGCCGGTGAAAAGCCCTGTTGGCAGAGCCAGAAGCAAAAGCAGCGGCAGGTAGACTTTTACCAGGCTGGGGCTGGCCAAAAAGAGCGCCGCCACCACAACCTGGGCAGTATTGTGCGCTGCCGCCCCCATAATGCTGACCGCCACCAGTGATATTTTCTCCCTGCGCCAAAGCAACATGCCCAACGCCATCGCCAGCGTGGCAACAATGGCACCGGAAAAACTTAAATAAAAACCGGTGGAGAGAAAGTTGCCGGCAAATATGCTGCCCAGAACGGTACGAACGACGGCCACGGTGAGAGCAGAGCCAAAATCGTATAAAACAAATGTCAGCAGAGTAATGACATTGGCCAGCCCCAGTTTGGCTCCGGGGACAGGGAGGGCTGGAATGGCATTTTCCACGGTGTGGATCACCAGGGCAAAGGTAATCAGAATAGCCAGATGTATCAGCTTCTTTGTTTTCATGCTTCCGTCCTTTCCGGCACCAAAACAAGTCCATAAGCAGTTTACCATGTAAAGAAGGATGCCGCAACCTTGCCGGTTTTTGCTTCCGCTGCCCGGGGACAGCGCCTTTATTTCTATCTGCAGGCTCTCACTGCAAACGGATATAGTAAATGATAATAAACAGCAGCAAACCCAGCATCAGTGCCACAAGCAGCGCATCAAAATTCAGATTTTTAATATTCCAGTCCGAGGGCTGCCCGCGCAGGCGGTCCCAGAGGCGGCGGGAACGCTTGCCGGTCTGCTCATAGGCAGCATCCAGCAACTCATCAAAGTCAGCCGTTTTGCGGACAAGTCCTTTGGCCGCGCCGCCGGATTTCTCATAAGCCCGGTTAAGAGCGGTGTCCAGCTGCTCCGTGTGGCCCGCCAGGTAACGTACCGCACCGCCCGACTTTGTATAGGCCCGGTTGAGGGAGTTGTCCAGCCGTTCAGTATGGTCTGCCAGGCGGCGTACGGCGCCGCCCGATTTGATATAGGCCCGATTAAGGGCGTTATCCACCTGTTCCGTGCTGCCCGCCAGGCGGCGCACGGCGCCGCCAGACTTTTTATAAACCTGGTTGAGGGCACCGTCCAGCTGTCCCGTCCGCTCCGCAAGCGTGCGGACTGCTCCTCCACCGCGCCTGTATGCTTCATTCAGGGAGGCGTCAAGGGAAGCCACAAGCAGGCATACCCTGCGCCCCAGCCGGTAAACCTGCAGGCAAATGCCGTTGATCAGGCTGTCAAACCCGGCACCTGCCGTGCAAGCCGTTTGCAGCAGGCGCACCGCCGGCCTGTAAAAAAGGTATTCCACGGACAGCCACCCGGGCGGGTTCAGGGCAAAGAATCCGGAACGGTCCAGCACCAGGTATAAGATGGCGGCAAGGGCGAGGACCACCAGGATGCCCTGGACATCGTGCCAGTTCCAGACATTAATTTCCTGCAAATGCTCCAGGGCGTGGTGGTTATACATAAACCCCTGCGCGGCGGGAATAACCGCCCGCTTAAGCAGGAAGTGGGGAAACAGGCCGATGGCCAGGATCACGGTGCCGAAGACGCCAAGCACGGCATATACCGGCCACGGGTAGCAGAAGCTTTTTTTGGCAAACCTGTCGGGTATATCACCCAGGAAAAGACCGCGGAAAAGCCTGGTAAAATAACACAATGTCATGGCACTGGTGACGGTAAAAATCTTTTCGGCAAGAAACAGCGGCATGCTGTGGCTGTGTTCCGCCGCTTCCACAATGGCGTGATGCAGCAGTGTCTTGCTGACATAGCCGTTAAAGCCTGGAATCCCGCCAATACCGGCAAAGCCGATCAGAAAAACTATTGCCACAAAAGGCACTTTTTTTAGCATCCCTCTAGCCACGGTAATATCAAGTTCGTGCGTCACCATATAAATAGTGCCGACCATGAGGAAAAACCCGGCTTTAAAAAAAGCATGGTTGATGATGTGATACAGCGCGCCGGCAAAACCCATGGCGCCTTCCGTCCCCAGGTATGCCGCCACGCCGATCCCCATCAGGATATACCCCATTTGCGAAACGGAACTGTAAGCAAGAATCTTTTTCGCCGCCGTGGACAAAAGCGCCATCAGGGCGCCGGCAAACATGGTAATGATGCCTAGCCAGATAAGCACATATCCGGCCTGCCTGGCAGGCAGCATTTCCAGGGCGGCATGCACGGCGGCCGCATCGCCGTCACCCGCACCTGCCGCAGGAGTAAAAATCATCCCCACAACACGGAAAATCCCGTACGCCCCTGTTTTAATCATCAGGGCGGACAGCAGTGCGCTGGCCGGTGACGGTGCCACGGGATGGGCCTTCGGCAGCCAGATATGCAGCGGAATCATGCCGGCTTTCACGCCAAAACCGATTACAAAAAGCAGCATGACCACATAAGGGTTGAGGGCAGAGGCGGCAATCAGCTCCTGCAGCGGCTTGATTTCCAGTGTGCCGATACCGGCGTAAAGGAGCAAAATCCCCAAAAGCAGGCACAGCCCGCCGGCCACCCCCAGGTATAGCATAACCGCCCCGGCGTGCATGGCATCCTTTGTCTCTTCATGGATCACCAGCACGTAAGACAAAAGTGTCATTAATTCAAAGAAAACAAAAAGGGTAAATAAATCACCGGCCAGGACTACGCCCAGGCAGCTGGCAAGGGTGGCCAGGAGGAAAACGAAAAAGCGGGTTTGCGCATGTTCATGAGCCATATAAAAGGCAGCATGCAGCGTCGCCAAAAACCAGATGAAAGACATGAGGGCGGCAAAAACAAAACTGTAAAAGTCTACACGGAAAAATAGGCCCGACTGCAGCACCCCGGCCACTTCCCATGTTACCTGGCCGCGGACAACCAGAGGATACAGGCAGAGCACCGCAGCCAGCGTAAGCAATGCCGCAAGAGCGGCGCAGGCATTCCGCAGCTTTTCTGCACGCCGGCCGAAGAGGAAGGCCGCCACAGAACCTGCAAAGGGTATGCCGATTGCAGCCGCGGGCAAGAAGGAGGCGATTGTTTCGGCTGTGGCGTTCACTTCCGAAGCAGCTGCGAGCATCATGCTGTCAGAAGCCTCCTCTTAGCAAAAATTCGGCGGTCATTTGCGACAGGTCGAAAGGCACATTCCAGGGCAAAACGCCGAACAGGAACGTTGTCAGGGCAAGCAATACCACAGGAACAAGCATCTTAGGCGGCACTTCGTTAAAGCGGGCCGGGCCGTGTCCTTCTTCTCCCTCCGTCTTGCCGAAAAAGGCGCTGATAATAATAGGCAGGTAGTAGAGGCCGTTTAACAGGCTGGAAACGAGCAGTACCACCACATAATAAGTCTTGCCGGCATCAAGGGCGCCCAGGGACAGGGCCCATTTGCTCAAAAACCCGCTCAAAGGGGGAATGCCCATCATGGAAATGGCCGCCAGGGAAAAAGCAAGCATGGTTGCTGGCATCTGCCTGCCCACACCGGCGAGTTCTTTGATTTTCCGCTTCCCTGTTTGCAGGATAATGGCGCCAGCGGCAAGAAAGAGCGTACTTTTCATAAAGGCGTGGCTGAAAATGTGAAAAACATCTCCCAGAAGCGCCCTTTCGTTTAAGACAGTCATTCCCAAAAGGATATAGCCCATTTGACCGATGCTGGAATAAGCCAGGCGCCTTTTCAGGTCTTCCTGCGTCAGGGCTACGGCCGAACCAAGCAGGATGGATATTATGGCCAGTATGGATAAAAGCATTGTCCAGCCGGTCTCCAGCAGCAGTTTGCTGCCAAAGACATGGAAAATCACCCGTAGGAGGCCATAAGCCCCGGTTTTCAGCATAATCCCGGAAAGAAGGGCGCTGGCCGGTGACGGTGCCACCGGGTGGGCATCAGGCAGCCAGATATGCAGCGGAAACATGCCCGCTTTCATGCCAAAGCCAATCAGATAAGCAAGAAAGGCGAGCAACGCCAGCGGGGAAGGCTCCCTGATCAGGGGCGTGCTTTCCAGAGAGACGGAACCGCCCAGTTCAAAAGTTACAATAATGCCAAAGAAAAGGGCAAGGCCGCCGATAATGGTCAGGATCAGGTATTTATAACCTGCACGCAACGCTTCCAAAGTTTCTTCATGCACAACCAGGATATAGGAAATGAGGGACATCAGTTCAAAAAAAACAAAAAGCGTTAAGAAGTCGCCGGCCAGGAATACTCCCATGCAACTGGCCAGAGTTGCAATCAGGATGGGGTAATAACGGTTGCAGCCGTGTTCATGGCGCATGTATTCCAGAGAGTAGACGGTGACAAGCAGCCAGACAAAAGAAGCCAGCAAGGACAGGGAAAAGCTTAAGACATCAACCCGGAAAGAAACGACCAGGTTGGGCAGCAGGGAGAAAAGCTGCAGTCGGATAATTTCCCCTCCGATAACATGCGGATACAGGGCGGCAACAGAAAGAAAAGTAACGGCGGCGGCCGCCACGACCAGCACGTTGCGCAGCTTTTCCGAACGCCGCTCAACCGCCAGGATGACAAAAGTCATGACCAGGGGAAGGGCCACAATCCAGACCGGCAGAAAGTCCGTTACTTTATCCACTGTAGTTCATCTCCTCAACCCAAAAGTATAGTTTTTCTTCATACTGTTTTTCTTTTTATCGCCAAACGCCAAGCAAACGGTCTACGGCAAGCACCACGCTACCGGCCATACGGCCGGGAAAAAAGCCAAAGACGGCCAGGCGGCGGCCAGCACCACGGTGGTGGCGCCGTCATGCAGGCAGGGAGGGCGCACGGCTCCTCCCGCCGGGAAAGGCATGAATGCCCGGATTTCCCCGACAGCATCAACTAGCCGTAAAGCAAGTCCAGGCAACCGGAGCGCCTTTAATTGTGACAATTTTCTCAATACTTACAGTCTGCCGGGAGGCAGTAGCATTAGTCTACACCGCCCTGCCCCTCTTGTCAATAGGCGGCTTCCCGGCACGGCCCGGGAAAAAACGGCAGGCGGTGCGGAAGCCGGCTCCGCACCGCCTTAACTACACTATGGTTTTCTGCGGGCAAACTTCCACGCAAGTTCCGCAATTTGTACAGATATTGCTGTCGATAACAGCCACATTGTTTTCCATATGGATGGCATTGACGGGACAGTTTTTCACGCACAAGGTGCAGGCGATACAGCCGCGACTGCAGACTGCCCGCACCTGTTTGCCCTTCTCCTGCGATTTGCAGCGGACATGGTGCACCCCCCTGGCATTCACCAGGTCAATAACCTGCCTGGGGCATTCTTTCACGCAAAGACCGCACCCGATGCAAAGCGTAACATCAATTTTAGGCAGGCCGTTTTCCCCCATGGCAATGGCGTCCACCGGGCAGACACGCGCGCAGTTGCCAAGCCCCACACAGCCGAAGCTGCAGGCCGACGGGCCGCCGCCGAACATGAGGGCGGCTTTACAGTCGGGCACGCCGTCATACACGGCTTTAGCCCTGGCAGTATTGCAGTCACCCACGCATTTTAACTGCGCCACTTTGCGGTCTTCCGCCTTCGGGGTTTCCGCTCTCATGATCTCGGCAATCTTGGCCGCCGCCTGTGCGCCAGCGGGAGCGCAGCCGTTCACGGGTGCACGTCCGTCCACCACTGCTTCTGCAAACTGTGCACAGCCGGCAAAGCCGCAGGCGCCGCAGTTTGCCCCTGCCAATAGTCCCTGAACCGCTTCTATTCTTGGATCAACCTCAACGGCAAACTTTTGGGAGGCAAAGGCCAAAAGTCCCCCGAAAATCAACCCCAGGGCCGCCAGGCTGATAACTGCCGGAATAATCATGCTCATACGCCTCCTACATCATACCTTGGAATCCCATAAAGGCAATGGAAAGAATTCCTGCCAGAATTAGGGCCAGGGAGACACCACGGAAAGGTTTAGGAATATACACCAGCTCCAGGCGCTCACGTATGCCGGCCATAATCACCAGAGCCAGCGTAAAGCCGATGGCGGCGGCAACGCCGAACACCACGGCTTCCAGCAGGTTGTACTCCAGCTGGATATTAAGCAAAGCCACACCAAGCACGGCGCAGTTGGTAGTAATAAGAGGCAGGAAAATGCCGAGCGCCTGGTAAAGAACCGGGCTAATTTTCCGGATGACCAGTTCTACAAACTGCACCAGGGCCGCAATAACCAGGATAAAAACTATGGTCCGCAGGTATTGCAGCTCGAAAGGCACCAGGAGGTAATATTCCAAAAGCCATGTGACCAGAGAAGCCAGCCCCATGACAAAAGTTACCGCCATTCCCATACCAACGGCTGTATCCACTTTTTTGGAGACACCGAGGAAGGGACAGATGCCAAGGAAGCGTGAAAGCACAAAATTGTTGATAAAAACGGCGCCAAAGAAAATTGCCACTAAATTCGCCATGATCCACCCTCCCCTACTCCAGCTTTAATTTTTTGAAAACATAGTTCAGCAGTGCCATCACTAAACCATAAGCCAAAAAACCGCCTGTCGGCATGCCGAAAACCATGAACGGTTCATAGCCCGCACCCATTACGTTTTTGCCGAAAAGTGTTCCGGCTGACAGCAGCTCACGCAGTGAACCGAGAATTGTCAGCGAGAGGGTAAAGCCGAGCCCCATGCCCAGGCCGTCTGCCAGGGAAGCCACTACGCCGTTTTTATTGGCAAAAGCTTCTGCCCGGCCCAGGATAATGCAGTTTACAACAATCAGCGGTATAAAAATGCCAAGGCGGGAGTGAAGATCCGGGGTAAAAGCATTCAGTACCATGTCCACAATCGTTACGAAAGTGGCAATAATTATGATGTATGCCGGAATGCGGATTTTGTCCGGTATTGCTTTGCGCAAAAGTGAAATGAATAAATTGGAAGCAACCAGCACCGCCGTGGTGGACAGGCCCATCCCCAGGCCGTTAGCGGCCAGTGTGGTAACTGCCAGCGTGGGGCATGTGCCAAGCACAATCCTGAAGGTTGGATTTTCTCTGACAAAGCCTTTGGTAAATTCCTTCATTATACTCATTTTCGCACCCCCTTAGCGCGTCAGCGCATTGCGCACAGCCTGCATGATGCCCTGGCTGCTGAAAGAGGCACCGCTGGCGGCGTCAACCTGTACCGACTGTTCCTCAACAATCCGCCTGGGAACTTCTGCTTTTGCCTTGTTAAAGTATTCGGGCGTGTCGTCCCCGTTTGTCACCTCAATATCGGTGATTCTGCCGCCGGCTACCGTTACTTTCGCTTTGATGCCGGGCTTCAGGCCTTCGCCCTCGCCCTCATACACGCCGTCGGGCAGGGAAGAAATGTCAATGGCCGGGGGCACTTCTGCCAGCTCGCCGCCAAAAGCGGTCAGGATGGCTTCCATTTCTCTTTTCACGCCGTTTTCCATGGCCAGGCTGGAAATGGTGGCGCCGGAAATGTTGTCCACATCAAAGGAGTCGGAGATTGTTTTGCCAATAAACTGTTTTCGGTAGGATTCTTCCGTAATCCTGGCGCCCAAACCTGCCGTCTCGCTGTGGGAAACAATGGTCAGACTGACCAGCTTTCCTTCCTTGTCGATTCCCAGGTTAAAACGGATGTCTCCGCCGTAACCGCTTGTTTTTCCCTCTGCCAGGATGCCCACCAGGTTGCCTTCCGCATCGTAGGCGATGGTGGCTGTCCTGCCGTCGGCTTCTTTGTCTTCAAAAGACTCCACCGTGGGGAAAAGTTCCCGCATCAGGGCAACCTTTTCCTCATACAGGCGCTTCTCAATAATTTCAGATGTAACCTGGTTTGTATACGCCAGGGCTCCTGCCGCCACTGCACAGATTAACATTAAAATAAGGCCGACGCGTAAGACTTCTTTCATAATTTATTTTGCCACCTCCCCGTACTTTCTGGGCAGGGTCATGTTATCAATGAGAGGTACCAGGGCATTCATCAGCAGGATGGCAAATGTAACGCCTTCAGGGTAGGCCCCGTACAGGCGGACCAGCATGGTCATTACACCGCAGCCAAGGCCAAAAATAAGCTGGCCGCGGGGTGTCACAGGCGATGTAACCATATCCGTAGCCATAAAGAAAGCACCCAGCATCACACCGCCGGCCAGCACGTGGAAAAGCCCTTGGGATAAGGAAAAACCGCCGTCCAACAGGCTGCCCATGACAAAAACTGCTGCCAGAAAGGTGCAGGGAATACGCCAGGATATATGGCCTTTATAGAAAAGCCATGCAGCTCCGAGGAGCAGTGCCAGGGCACTGGTTTCCCCCAGAGAACCGGGAACGGCGCCAACAAACAGGTTGAAAAAGCCGGGATGTGAAGAACTGGCCAGTGGCGTGGCTGTGGCAGTCAGCTCCACCGGGGTCAGCCAGTTTGTCATATGGCCGGCCCAGGAAACAAGCAGCAGTGCCCGCCCCACCAGAGCCGGATTGAAAATATTGTTGCCGATGCCACCGAAGACATGTTTGCCGATGGTTATGGCAGCCACGCTGCCGACAACGCACAGCCACCAGGGCGGATTGGGCGGCAGGGTTAAGGCTAGAATGACACCGGTTACGGCTGCACTGCCGTCACCAAAGATATTTTTATTACGCAGAATAATGGCTTCGGTCAGCATAGCGGCCAGAGTGCAGACAAGTATGGTAATCAGTGCCGGAAGGCCGAAAAAAATGACAGCGGCCAGCACAGCCGGGAACAATGCTACCAGGACGTCGCTCATCACACTTTTTATGCTTTCGGGTGATTTAATGTGCGGTGAGGACGAAACTATCAGTTTATTTTCCATCTGCCAATCCCTCCTTTGCAGGTACTCTTTTTATTTCGCCGCCGCTTTCTTGGCGGCAATTTCGCCCTTGGCCATGCGGATCCATTGTGTCAGCGGCCGCTTGGCCGGGCAGATATAAGAGCAGCAGCCGCATTCAATGCAGTCCAGGGCATTATACTTTTCCGCCCTGTCATAAAGCCCCTGCTCCACGGAACTGCCGATAAAAAGCGGCATAATACTTACAGGGCAGACATCAACACATTTGCCGCACCTGATGCAGGGGTGGATTTCGTCTATTGTTACCTCTTTATCTGTAAGGCAGAGAATGCCCGATGTTCCTTTAGTCACAGGCAGGTCAGCCACGCCGGGCTGGGCAAGGCCCATCATGGGACCGCCGATGATCACTTTGCGCAGGTTTGCGGTAAAACCGCCGCACTGTTCCACCACTTCGGCAACGGGAGTACCTACCCGCACCAGCATGTTCTGCGGTTCCTTGATGCCGGAACCGGTGATTGTGACAATGCGCTCAATCAGGGGCAGACCTTTGCGCACTGCATTGGCGATGGCAATACACGTGCCCGCATTCTGTACCAAACACCCTACCGCCGCCGGCAGGCCGCCGGAAGGAACTTCCCTGCCGGTAAGGACTTTAATCAGCTGCTTCTCCGCACCTTGCGGATATTTTGTGTGCAGGACCGCAACCTCAATGTTTTCCTCGCCCGCGACCGCTTTTTGCAGCGCTTCAATGGCATCGGGCTTGTTGTCTTCAATAGCGATGAAACCTTTCGGCGCGGCTACAATTTTCATGGCCAGCTTCAGGCCGCAGACAATATCTTCCGGGCGTTCCAGCATGGCCCGGTGGTCGGCGGTAAGATAAGGCTCGCACTCCGCCCCGTTGACCAGCACATAATCAATCTTCTGGTCTGCCGGCGGGGAGAGTTTGACGTGGGTTGGAAATGTAGCCCCGCCCATACCGACAATTCCGGCCTCACGGACAATTTTTTTCAGTTCATCGGCAGTCAGGTTCTCCCAGTCCGGATGGGGCTGAACCGATTCATGCCAGGTATCCTGATAATCATTCTCAATAAAAACCGCGTCCACAGGACGCCCCAGAGCGGAATTGCATTTTGCAATCTTTGTCACTTTGCCGGAAACACTGGCGTGGACCGGCGCAGAGACAAACCCTTTGCTGTCGCCGATTTTCTGCCCCATTTTTACTTCGTCACCGACAGCTACCAGAGGCTCGCACGGTGCACCGATATGCTGTGACAGGGGAATTATCGCCACAGCCGGGGGCTTGGCAGGAACAACAGGTTTTTGCTCCGTTGCGCTTTTATGATACCCGGGATGGACGCCCCCCTTAAACGTCTTTAGGCTCATCGCTGGATTCACCCCTTCAAAACAATTATAAAATTTTATTATATGTTCGCCTAACTTTAGTGGTATTCGCGATAGGCCTGACAATTCCTGCCCTGTCGTGGTACTTTTCATATCTATTTATTAGTTTAACTGGCAGGGTCAGGTTTTACATCGCCCGTTGCCCCTTTTTGATGGAAAAAGTGGTGATCCTCACCACTTGTCCAAGACAACTGTCCCGGAAATATCTAATCCGAGCCATCGTCGCAGCCGTGATTCGCCTGCGGGTAGAGTATTTTCAGTGTTTCCCTGGCTTCGCTGACGGTATAAAGCGAACCGCAAACACAAAGCGCCTCTTCCGGCCGTGTCCGCGACACCGCCGTTTTCACGGCCAAATCAACATCAGGAATTACTTCCACGGGCACCTCCCCGGCATAGCGCCCGGCCAGCTCCGCCACCAGGTTCGGGTCGGCAGCCCTGGGATTTTGCGGTGCGGTGATGATCACACCGGCCGTCGCCAGAGGAACCAGGACGCCAAGTATTTCATCCACCGCCTTGTCCGCCAGGATGCCAATGACTAAATGCAGCCTGCGGCCTCCCAGCAATTCCTGCAGCGCCGTGCGCAGCACCAGCACCCCGTCCGGATTGTGCGCCCCGTCCACCAAAACCAGCGGCCGGCGGCTGGAAAGCTCCAGCCTGCCCGGCCAGCGCGTGCGCAAAAGCCCCTCTCTTGCCGCACGCTCCCGGAAAGGCAGGGGCATGAGCTCCCTGGCCGCCAAAGCCAGCGCGGCGTTGCGCGCCTGGTGGCGCCCCAAAAGGCTTGCCCGGACATCTGCCAGCTCGCGCCAGGGACTTTTGTAGGAAAAGACCGTTCCCTCCAGGGAGACGGATTGCAGCCGGTAGGTAAAGTCTTTATCCACCTGGTAAAGCGGGGAACCTTTAACGGCAGCTACCTGCCGGATAACAGCCAGGGCTTCCTCGTCTGCTGCCGCCGTCACCACGGGAATCTTTGGCTTAATAATGCCCGCTTTCTCGCCGGCGATGGCTGCAACGGTACTGCCCAGCACCTGGGTATGTTCCAGGCTGATATTGGTAATGACCGCCACGTCAGGCGTAATCACATTGGTGGCATCCAGGCGGCCGCCCATGCCGACTTCCACCACGACCCAGTCCGGTTTGGCCATGGCAAAATAGGTAAAGGCCAGGGCGGTCACCACCTCGAACTCTGTCGGCTGCCCCACGTTGCTGTTTCTCATTTCCTCGACGGCAGCCTTCACTTTTTTAACAATGGCCACCAGGTGATCCTTGTCAATGTCGACGCCGTTGATGGCCATGCGGTTGGTAAAAGCCTCAATATACGGGGAGGTATAAAGGCCGACTTTAAGCCCCTCCGCCTGCAGCATTGCCGCCAGGAAAGCGGCTGTGGAACCTTTGCCGTTTGTCCCCGCAATATGTACACTGCGAAACCGCTGCTGCGGGTTGCCCAGAAGTTCCATCAGCCGTGTCACTCTTTCCAGCCCAAGATTGGCGCCGAAACGGTAAAGACTGTGAATCCAGTCCAGAGCTTCCTGATAGTTCATTTTTTCTTCCTCCGTCTAGCGCAGACGACGCAGACGCTCCTTCACTTTCTCCAAGAGTTTCCTGTATTCTTCCGCCTTGGCCCTTTCCTGCGCCACCACATCCGGCGGCGCTTTTTGCAAGAATCCCTGATTTTTCAGCTTGCCTTCCGCCCGGGCCACTTCTTTTTCCAGTTTTTCTGCTTCCTTCTCCAGGCGCCTGATTTCCTGCTCAATGTCAACCAGCCCCGCAAGCGGCAGGTAAATCTCAACATCTTCCACCACGGCTGTCAATGCCTGTCCGGGTTGCTCCGCCAGGCAGCGCGTAATCTCCGCTTCTTCCACGGCGGCCAGCTTCTGCAGCATGGCCTTGCCTTGCGCCAGCGCCGCCGCCGCAGCATCACTGCCGGCCACAAGCAAAACATTGACTTTTTTGCCCGGCGGCAGGTTAACCTCACTGCGCAGGTAACGAATCGTCCTGGTCACTTCCTTGACAATTTCCATGCGCCGGGAAGCTTCCGGGAAATTGAGCGCAGGGTCATACTGCGGCCAGGCGGCCAGCACAGTGGTGCCGCTCACCTGCGGCAGTTTGAGCCGGATTTCTTCAGTAATAAAAGGCATGAAAGGATGCAGCAGGCAAAGCGTCCTTTCCAGCACAAAGCATAAAATGGAGCGGACAGTCCGCTTTTTCTCCTCCGGAAGATCTGCATAAAGTGTAATTTTGGCCATCTCAATATACCAGTCGCAAAAATCACTCCAGAGGAAATCATAAATGCAGCGGGCCGCTTCCCCCAGTTCATACGCCTCCATCAGGCGGTCAACCTCCCGCACCGTTTCATTGTAACGGTGCAGGATCCAGCGGTCGGCATCCGTCAGCTCGCCGGCGAGGGAAAAATCGGCCGCCGTAAAGCCCTGCAGGTTCATGAGGACGAAACGGGAGGCATTCCAGATTTTGTTGGCAAAATTACGGCTGTTTTCCACATTTTCGTCGCGGAATTTTTGGTCATTGCCGGGGGCCTGCCCGGTAACCAGCGTAAAACGCAGCGTATCGGCGCCATACCGCTCAATAATCTCCAGCGGGTCCACGCCGTTGCCGAGAGATTTGCTCATTTTGCGCCCCAGGGCATCCCTGACCAGACCGTGAATATAGACGGTATGGAACGGAATATCATGCATGAATTCCAATCCCATCATAATCATCCGGGCTACCCAGAAAAAAATAATGTCGTAACCGGTCACAAGCACGTCGGTAGGGTAATAATGTGCCAGATCTTCCGTCTGCTTGGGCCATCCCAAAGTGGAGAAAGGCCAGAGGGCGGAAGAAAACCATGTATCAAGCACATCCTCTTCCTGTGTCAGGTTGGTACCGCCGCAATGCGGACACTTTTGCGGCTCCTCGCGGGACACAATCATTTCGCCGCACTCGCAGTACCATGCCGGTATGCGATGCCCCCACCAGAGCTGCCGGGAAATACACCAGTCACGGATATTCTCCATCCAGTGCAGGTAGATTTTCGTGAAGCGTTCAGGCACAAATTGGATTTCCCCGTTCTTCACCTTTTCAATGGCCGGTGCGGCCAGCGGCTGCATTTTGACAAACCACTGACGGGAAAGCAGCGGCTCAATGACTGTATGGCAGCGATGGCAGTGCCCCACGCTATGGGTGTGCTCTTTGACCGATTCCACCAGCCCCAGCGCCTGCAGGTCTTCCACAACCCGCCTGCGCGCCTCGTACCGGTCCAGCCCGGCATATTTGCCCGCTTCTTCCGTCATGGTTCCGTCCGGGCCGATGACCACCACGCTGGGCAGCTGCTGCCGCACTGCCACGGCATAGTCATTGGGGTCGTGGGCCGGGGTAATTTTCACCGCGCCGCTGCCGAAGGCTGGATCCACATATTCGTCGGCCACAATGGGAATTTCACGGTTCATCAGCGGCAGCAGGACTTTTTTGCCGACAAGGTGTTGATAACGCGCATCATCAGGATGGACGGCCACCGCCGTATCTCCCAGGATCGTTTCCGGACGCGTTGTCGCCACCGTAATGCTGCCGGACCCGTCCAGGAGCGGGTAGCGGACAAAGGTGAGCGTCCCTTCCTGCTCCTGATGCTCCACTTCAATGTCGGACAAAGCTGTATGGCAGCGCGGGCACCAGTTGATAATATAATAACCGCGGTAAATCAGTCCTTTTTCGTAAAGCGACACAAAAACTTCCCGCACGGCCTTGGAACAGCCTTCATCCATGGTAAAGCGCTCCCGCGACCAGTCGCAGGAAACCCCCATCTTGTACAGCTGGCGGACAATGCGGTAATGGTATTCTTCCTTCCACTGCCATGTCCGCTCCAAAAATTTTTCCCGTCCCAGGTCATGCTTGGTCAGCCCCTCGGCAGCCAGGTGCTCCTCCACCTTGATCTGGGTGGCAATGCCGGCATGGTCCGTTCCGGGCAGCCACAACGTGTCATATCCTTGCATGCGCCTGCGCCGGATAATTATATCCTGAATGGTAATGTCCAAGGCATGCCCCATGTGCAAAGAGCCGGTTACATTCGGCGGCGGGATCACAATGGCAAATTTCTCTTTCCCCGGATCCCGCGGGGCGCGAAAATAATCATTTTTCAGCCATTCCCGGTACAACCCGTCCTCCACTTCCGCAGGGTTGTAAACCGGCGGCAACTGCTTTTCCGTCATGCCCAAAAGCCTCCCTTACAAAAACAAAAAACGAGTTTTGCGCGCTCTTTTATTCACTATAATTGATGCCGAAAGTGATGTCAAGAAAAGGGCCGGGCTGTAATTTTAGCCCGGCTCCGCGAGGTATTGCCCGAGGATCTGCCAGAGCTGGTCCCTGCCCTGGCCGGTCAGAGCAGAATAAAGAATGACCGGTCCCTCCGGCCCCAGCCCGAGCGCCCGGCGGATCTGGTCCAGGTGTTTCTGATAAGCGCCGCGGGAAATCTTGTCTGCTTTTGTGGCAACGATGACTGCAGGCAGGGAAAAATGCACCAGCCACCGGTACATCATCAGGTCGTCGGCCGTCGGTTCGTGGCGTGCGTCCAAAAGCTGTATTACCAAACGGAGTGTTTCTCTCTCTCGCAAATATGTTTCAATCGTCTTGGCCCAGTTTTTTTTCTGTCCCCGGCTGACACGGGCAAAACCGTAGCCCGGCAGGTCCACCAGGTAAAACTTTTCGTTAATGAGAAAGAAATTGATCAGCCTGGTTTTGCCGGGAGTACCGCTGGTCAGTGCCAGCCTGCGGCGGTTAACCAGTGAATTCAAAAGGGATGATTTCCCTACATTGGAGCGCCCCACCAGGGCAACCTCAGGCAGGCCGCCGGCAGGATACTGCTTTGGCCCGGCGGCACTGACAACAAATCTGGCCGAAGTAATTTTCATGGCACCGTAACTTCCGCCATGCCCGCAGCCGGAGCGACCGTCTGCGCCTCCCCGTTTTCTCCCGCCGGTGTTTTCACGTCTGCCAAAGCCCGTGCCTCCATGTCTTCCGCCGCCTGTGCCGGAGCCAGGGCATGCAAAAGCACCTCATCCATGTGCTCCACCGTAATAAATTCCAGGCGTTTGCGGACATTTTGCGGAATTTCGCTCAAATCCTTTTTATTGTCTGCCGGTAAAATAATCGTCTTGATGCCTGCCCGGTGGGCCGCCAGCACTTTTTCCTTCAGCCCGCCGACAGGAAGCACCCTGCCCCGCAAAGTTATTTCTCCCGTCATGGCAACTGTGCGCCTGTAAGGACGCTTGGTCAGGGCGGAAATCAGTGCCGTGGCCATGGTAATGCCGGCGGACGGGCCGTCCTTGGGTATCGCCCCTTCGGGTATATGAATATGAATATCATATTTCTCATGGAAATCTTCAGGAATATGCAATTCTTTTGCCCGGGACCGAATATAGGAAAGGCCCGCCTGGGCAGATTCCTGCATCACTTCTCCCAGCTTGCCCGTAAGCAGCAGTTTGCCTTTGCCCTTCATCAGGGTCACTTCAATCTGGAGCGTATCCCCGCCCACTTCCGTCCAGGCAAGGCCGGTGGCTACGCCAATTTCATCCTCCTTTTCCGCCACGCCGTAGCGGTAGCGCGGCACGCCCAGATACTTATCCACGTTCTGGACGGTAATGGAAGATTTCTGCTTTTTGTCACGCACCACATCACGGGCTACCTTCCGGCAAATGGAAGCCAGCTGGCGCTCCAGGTTGCGCACGCCTGCTTCTCGGGTATACTGGCGGATAATTTTCCGGATCGTTTTTTCCGAAATGGTCAGATGCTCGGGCTTCAGACCGTTTTCCCTGATTTGCTTGGGTAAAAGGTGGCGCTTGGCTATTTGCAGCTTTTCCTCTTCCGTATACCCGGGCAGGTAGATTGTTTCCATCCTGTCCAAAAGGGGCTGGGGAATGTTGTACATGTTGTTGGCTGTTGTAATAAACATAACATGGGACAGGTCAAAGGGAATTTCCAGGTAATGGTCGGAAAAAGCGTTATTCTGTTCGGGGTCCAAAACTTCCAGCAAGGCGGCGGAAGGATCACCGCGGAAATCGGTGGACATTTTGTCGATTTCATCCAGGAGGAAAACCGGGTTCTGCGACTTGGCCTGCCGCATCCCCTGAATAATGCGGCCGGGCAGCGCCCCTACATAAGTGCGCCTGTGGCCGCGGATTTCCGCTTCATCGCGCACCCCGCCCAGGGAAATGCGCACAAAATTGCGCTGCAGGGCGCGCGCCACCGAACGCGCCAGTGAGGTCTTCCCCACACCGGGAGGACCAATCAGGCAAAGAATGGGGCCTTTCAGTTTTTGGGCCAGCTGCCTGACTGCCAAGTATTCAATAATCCTTTCCTTCACATTTTTCAGGCCGTAATGGTCCTCATCCAGAATTTGCTCCGCCATTTTCAGGTCAAGCCGGTCTTCTGTCTGGTACGACCAGGGCAGCGCCAAAATCCAGTCAAGATAATTGCGAATGACCACGCCTTCTGCCGCAGCCGGCGGCATTTTTTCCAGGCGCTCCACTTCTTTAAGCGCCTTTTCTTCCACTTCCGCCGGCAGTTTGGCTTCCGCAATCTTTTCCCGGTATTCATCGGACTCGGCCAGGCGTTCGTCTTTTTCGCCCAGCTCTTTCTGAATGGCCTTCATTTGTTCGCGCAGGTAGTATTCTTTCTGCGTCCGCTCCATCTGTTTGCGAACCCGCAGATTAATTCTGCGCTCTATCTCCAAAATTTCCATCTCGTGGGTAAGTATGGCCGACAACTTATCCAGACGGTCTCGCGGGGAAGTAGCCTCCAGGATTTCCTGCTTCTGCTGTATTTTCAGCGTCAAGTGGGAAGCAATCAGGTCGGCCATCCGACCCGGCTCTTCCAGGGCGGAGATGGTAACCAGCGTTTCCGGCGGAATCTTTTTACTCAGTTTGATATACTGTTCAAACTGGTAAATCACACTGCGCATCAACGCTTCAATTTCCACACTTTTTACCGTCTCTTCAGGAACTTCTTCCGCCTCCACCTTAAAATAGGGATCAAAGGAGAGAAATTTGCGAATCCAGGCGCGTGACAGCCCCTCCACCAGGACACGGATTGTTCCCCCGGGCAATTTCAGCAATTGTTTGATTTGGGCAATAGTACCCATGGTATAGATATCGTCAGGCGTCGGTTCATCGACTCGTGCCTCCTTCTGGGCTACCAGCAAAATCTTGTTGTCCTCAACCATTGCCTGCTCCAATGCATTGACGGAGCGCTCACGGCCTACGTCCAGATGCAGGACCACGTTGGGAAAAACAAGAATGCCGCGCAGCGGCAAAAGCGGGATAATAACTTTCCTGCCTGCCATGGATCTCTGCCCCCCCTGTCTCTATTGTATTATACTCAGGAATTATTCGCGAAAAGCTCCCCATATCCTTTTTAGCCGCGCTCCTGCTTTCTGTACAGTTTCTTAAAATATGTTAAAACAAAAGGAAAATCAAGAAGAAACGGGCGAGGCAGTGAGGACGGCAGCAGGCTGCGCTGCGCCCGTTGCCTGGGGAAGGCACAGGGCATGATCCAGGACTTCCCTGAGCGTCTCCACCGGTACTACTTCCACCCCGTGCAGCCTGGCAAAAAGCTTCTGCCAGTTCTCCCGAGGGATGATTACTTTGTGGATTCCCGCCTGCCGGGCGGCTTCTATTTTGTCCACCACGCCGCCGACGGGGCGGACATAACCGCGGACGGACAACTCGCCGGTCATGGCTACGGTATTGCTGACAGGGATGTTTGTGAGAGAAGAATAGATAGCACAGGCCACGGAAATCCCCGCCGAGGGACCGTCAATGGGGGTGCCGCCGGGAAAGTTGACATGGATATCATAAGCGGACGGGTCCACATCAAGGTATTTTCTGAGTACCGTCAGCACATTTTCCACAGATTCCTTGGCCATGCTTTTGCGGCGGATCACCCGCCGTGCGCTGCCCAGCTCCTCTTCATCCACCGCCCCGGTAATTTTAATTCGTCCTTTGCCCGGCTTAGTCCGGTATGATGCCACTTCAATTTCCAAAAGCATCCCCATACCGGGCCCGTAAACAGCCAGGCCGCAGACCACCCCCGTCTGGGGATGCGGCGGGATACCCCGGTCCGGGCGGGGCGAAAGCCTGCTGGCATTGATTACCCATTCCACATCTTCCACTGCTATCCCCCCGGTTCTTTTCTCGCTCATGGCGATACCCGCCGCAAGCTGCACAATATTCACGGCTTCCCTGCCGTTTTTGGCATACCTGGTAACAAGCTGCAGCGCGGCCGGCTCCAGGGGCAGGCCGATTTTTTTGGCGGCATTGGCGGCGATGGTGGCTATTTCGGAGGGCAGAAGACCCCGGAAATAAATCTCCAGGCAGCGCGAACGCAGAGCCGGCGGGATTTCCTCCGGAGAGCGCGTCGTCGCTCCAATCAGGCGGAAGTCGGCCGGCAGACCGCGCTGAAAAATTTCGTGAATATGGGCGGGAATATTTTTGTCTTCCGGGTTGTAATAGGCGCTTTCCAAAAAGACCTTCCTGTCTTCCAGCACTTTCAGGAGTTTGTTCATCTGGGTTGGATGCAGTTCACCGATTTCATCAATAAAAAGAATGCCTCCGTGCGCTTTGCTTACCGCTCCCGGCTTTGGCTGCGGGATGCCGGCCATCCCCAGCGGGCCCGCCCCCTGGTAAATCGGGTCGTGGACGGTGCCGATCAGCGGGTCGGCAATCCCCCGCTCATCAAAGCGGGCAGTAGTGGCGTCTATTTCGGTAAACTTGGCATCATGCCTGAAAGGCGAGTCCGGATTCTTTTTTGCTTCTTCCAGGACCAGGCGGGCGGCGGCCGTTTTCCCCACACCGGGCGGGCCGTAAATTAGGACATGCTGGGGATTGGGCCCGCAGAGGGCGGCACGCAGTGATTTTATACCTTCTTCCTGGCCGATAATCTCGGCAAAACTGGCAGGCCGTGTTTTTTCGGCCAGCGGCTCTGTCAGGGAGATTTCCCGCATGCGCCGCAGTTGTTCCATTTCTTTGCCGGATTCCTTATACACGGCAACCCTGTTGGTATGCTGCGATTGCAGCAGATTCCAGAAATACAGGCCAATAATCACGGCAATAACAATCTGCACAACACCAATCAGCGGCACCAGCTTTGCTAACATTTCTTTCCCCCCAAAGGCGGCATATTTTTGCCTTGTTAGTATATCCCACGGCAAAGGAAAAAAACGCTCCGCCTGCCGCTTCCCGGAAACTGCCTGAGGGTAAAAAATGCCGCCTGCAGGCTGGCACCTGCAGGCGGCGGTCTTTTTTATGCCGTTTCTTCTTTTTTCTTTTTTCGCTTATCCGAGGTTACCAGAATCGGTTTTTCTTTGTTGGCAATAACTTCCTTGGTAATGATACACTTGCTTATTCCTTCGTAACTGGGCAGCTCATACATCACATCCAGAAGGATTGATTCCAGGATGGCACGCAGGCCCCTGGCTCCCGTATTGCGGCGGATAGCTTCCTCCGCAATCATGCTCAGGGTGCACTCTTTAAACTCCAGTGTCACATTATCCATTTCAAACAGGCGCTGATACTGCTTAATCAGGGCATTGCGGGGCTCCGTCAGGATCCGGATCAGCGCTTCTTTGTCCAGGGCGTCCAGGGTGGCCACCACGGGCACCCGCCCCACAAATTCGGGAATCAAGCCAAATTTGATCAAGTCCTGGGGCAGCACATGGCGCAGGATTTCACCGATATTTTGCTCCTGCTTGCCGACGATTTCCGCGCCAAAGCCGATACCTTTGCGGCCAATCCGGTTTTGAATGATTTTTTCCAGGCCGTCAAAGGCGCCGCCGCAAATAAAAAGAATATTGGTTGTGTCAATCTGCATGAATTCCTGATGCGGATGCTTGCGTCCGCCTTGCGGCGGGACGCTGGCAATTGTTCCTTCCAGGATTTTTAGTAATGCCTGCTGGACGCCTTCCCCGGAAACATCCCTGGTAATGGAAGGATTGTCGGTTTTGCGGGCAATCTTGTCAATCTCGTCAATATAGACAATGCCCTTTTCCGCTTTCTCCAGGTCATAATCGGCCGCCTGGATCAGCTTCAGCAGGATATTTTCCACATCTTCTCCCACATAACCGGCTTCCGTCAGGGAAGTGGCGTCGGCGATGGCAAAGGGAACATTCAAGATACGGGCCAGCGTCTGGGCCAGCAATGTCTTGCCCACACCGGTCGGCCCGATCAGGAGAATGTTGCTCTTCTGAATCTCTACATCATCAGGCTTTTGCTCGGCGTTGATGCGTTTATAGTGATTATAAACGGCAACGGCCAGCTTTTTCTTTGCCTCTTCCTGCCCTATGACATACTGGTCCAGGATTTCCTTGATTTCAGTGGGGCGGGGAAGCTCCACCAAATCAAGTTCCATCTCTTCGGACAGTTCTTCTTCAATAATTTCGTTGCAGAGCTCAATGCATTCATCGCAAATATAGACACCCGGCCCTGCCACCAGCTTGCGTACCTGCTCCTGAGTCTTGCCACAGAAGGAACATTTTAACTGCCCCTTCTCGTCATTAAACTTAAACATTTGTGTCCCTCCCTGCGGGGTCTAACGTTTCTGCAGTACGCCGTCAATTAATCCATATTCTTTTGCCTGTTCAGCAGACATGAAGAAGTCCCTGTCCGTATCACGGGCAATGGTTTCCACATCCTGACCGGTATGGAAGGCAAGGATTTGATTCAGGCGCTCCCTGATGCGGAGAATTTCGCGGGCATGAATTTCGATATCTACAGCCTGGCCCCGTGCGCCGCCCAGGGGCTGGTGGACCATGACACGGGAATTGGGCAGGGCAAAGCGCTTGCCTTTGGTTCCCGCCGTCAAAAGCACCGCACCCATGCTGGCTGCAAGGCCTACACAGATCGTGGAAACATCCGGCTTAATATACTGGATGGTGTCATAAATGGCAAGACCGGAATAGACGGACCCCCCGGGAGTATTGATATAAATATTGATATCCTTATCCGGGTCTTCCGATTCCAGGAAAAGCAGTTGTGCAATGACTAAATTGGCAACGGTATCATCAATGGGGCTGCCGATAAAAATGATGCGATCCTTCAAAAGACGGGAATAAATATCATATGCACGTTCACCACGGTTTGTCTGCTCTACAACCATTGGCACCAAAGCCATTTGGGATCCCCCCTAAGCTTCTTTTTCTTCATTTGCTCTTGTTTCTTCTGTAGCTTCTTCGGCTTCTGCCTTTTTCGCTTCCTCATTCTGCACGGCAGGAACGGTCTTTTCGGTGATCTTGGCTGCGTCTGTCAAAAAGTCTATCACTTTACGGTATTTGATTTCATCTGCAATTTGCGAGAGCCGTTCCTCCGCTGCAAAAGCTTCCTTTACTTTTTGCAGGTCCTGTTGGTAGCTCTCTGCTATCTCCTGCAGGCGTTCTTCTATTTCTGCATCGCTGGCGTCAATTCCTTCTTTTGTAATTATCGCCTCAAGGACCAGGTTTGTTTTTACCCGCCGCTCCGCCTCTTCGCGCCTGTCTGCACGCAATTCTTCCAGCGTTTTCTTGCTCATTTCCAGGAATTTTTCCAGTGTCAGACCCTGTAGCGCCAGAAGCTGGCTCATTTCCGCAAGCATCCTGTCAATTTCCCGTTCAACCAGCACATTGGGCACGGCAACCTCGCTGGCAGTCACAACTTTTCCCACAATTTCATTCTGCACTGCAAAGCGGGAACGCTCTTTTTCCTGCTCTTTCAGCTTATTCAAAATGTCTGCTTTTAATTCTGCAAGCGTCTCAAATTCCGAGACTTCCTGAACAAACTCGTCTGTCAGTTCAGGTAATTCCTTGCGTTTAATCTCATTGACTTTCACCTTAAAAGTGGCAAGCTTGCCGGACAATTCCTCGCGGTAGTACTGCTCCGGGAATCTGACTTCGATTTCTTTTTCCTCGCCGATCTTCATCCCGACCAGCTGTACTTCAAAGCCGGGAATAAAGGTATTGGAGCCGATTTCCAGGGAGTAACCCTCCCCGCTTCCACCTGCAAGAGGTTCTCCGTCCACAAAGCCGGCAAAATCAATAATAACCAGGTCGCCAAATTCAACAGGGCCTTCTTCCACCACATGCAGCCTGACATGCTGAGCGCGCATTTGCTGCAGGCGGCTTTCCACATCCTGTTCCGTTATTTCGCGGATTTCCTGCGTTGCCTCAATCCCGCGGTATTCACCCAGTTTGACTTCCGGCAGTACTTCTACTACCGCCTTAAAAATAAACGGCTTGCCCTTTTCAAACTGCACCAGGTCAATTTCCGGCTTGTCAATAGGCTTAATCCCCGTTTCTTCAACGGCATCACCGTAAGCCCGGGGCAGCAGAATATCAAGCGCGTCTTCATAAAGGATTTCCGGACCGAAGCGTCTTTCGAGGATGGCACGCGGTACTTTGCCTTTACGGAAGCCGGGGACGCTGACTCTCTTGACTACCTTTTTATATGCCTCGTCAAGTGCTCCGGCGACAACCTCTGCATCTACTTCCACTTCCAAGGCAACTTTACTGTCGTCTATTTTCTCCAGTTTTACCATGCCTATGCTCCTTTAAGGTATTTTATCTTATGCGACTGTCACCATCGCAGTGAACCGTAAACATTGCTGCACATTTTGCCGACAGGCTTCATGGGCTGCATTATAGCACAAAAACAACAGGCCTGCCAAGTATTTTACCACTAAATACATAAAAATGAAAGAAAATTACCGGGAAAAACAAAAAATCGCCTTATTGGCGCTTTATTCATTGGAGCGGAAAACGGGATTCGAACCCGCGGCCCTCGCCTTGGCAAGGCGATGCTCTACCACTGAGCTATTTCCGCATGACAGCTGCCCGCTGCGGGCAGGGAAGATTAGAAAGAATGGTGCGGGCGAAGGGACTTGAACCCCCAAGGGAAAAACCCACTAGATCCTAAATCTAGCGCGTGTGCCAGTTTCGCCACGCCCGCCCAATATTACTAAAATTGGGGTGGATGATGGGACTCGAACCCACGACCCCCAGAGCCACAATCTGGTGCTCTGACCAACTGAGCTACATCCACCACGACAAACTTTTATAACATCGGTTGCAGAAGCCAAGCCTTCTCCGGCATTCCGACTTCTGACCTCCGGTTTGCCGGCATTCTAACTTCTGCCCTCCGGCCTCTGACTTATGGCACGCCTGGTAGGATTCGAACCTACGGCCCACGGATTAGAAGTCCGTTGCTCTGTCCCCTGAGCTACAGGCGTATGCAAAACCAGTATAGCGAAAAGCTAAAATAAAATCAAGAAAAAAACCTGGAGCGGGTGATGGGAATCGAACCCACGTTACTGGCTTGGAAGGCCAGCGCTCTACCACTGAGCTACACCCGCATCTTGCCTTCATAGAGGGTTCCTGGCGCCGCCGGCGCGGCGGCAGGCCCTGACTCTTTGACAAACATGGTCGGGGTGACAGG
>JAAYMN010000033.1 GCA_012521345.1 Bacillota bacterium | reverse complement strand
GTTATGGCCGCCCTACAGATGAGTGAAGAATTTGATACGCCGGTCATGCTGCGCAGCAGCACCCGGATTTCCCATAGCCAGTCCCTGGTGATGCTGGGCGAGCGGCGAGAAGTTCCCCTGCGTCCTTATTTCAAGGACGCAAATAAACGCGTCATGATGCCGGCAGCCGCCCGCCTGCGCCATGCGGCGGTGGAGGAGCGGCTGCTGCGTCTGCGGGAAGCTGCGAAAAAATCGCCACTGAACAGGATTGAATGGCGCGACAGGAAAATTGGTGTTATTTGCTCCGGCATCACTTACCAGCAGGTACGGGAAGCTTTGCCCGAAGCTTCCGTCCTGAAGCTCGGCATCTGTTACCCGCTGCCGCCGGCTTTAATTGCCGAATTTGCTGCCGGCGTGGACAAACTGTATGTGGTGGAAGAACTCGATTCCTTCCTGGAAGACCAGATTAAAGCTATGGGTATCCAGGTTGTGGGAAAGGATCTTTTCCCGCTGACAGGGGAAATCCACCCGAATCGCATAGCCGCCGCCATTGCCGGCAAGCCGCTGGCGACCCCCCTTCCCGTACCGGAAGATGTGCCGGTGCCGGCGCGGCCGCCTGTACTGTGTCCCGGCTGCCCGCACCGCAGTGTTTTTTACGCCTTGAAACAGCAAAAATTGCTGGTGAGCGGAGATATAGGCTGCTATACGCTGGGGTCGCTGCCGCCGCTTGGCGCCATAGATTCCTGCATCTGCATGGGAGCAAGCATTTCCGCCGGCCTGGGATATGAAAAGGGCAACCCGGAATTAAAAGGAAAAATAGTTTCCGTCATCGGCGATTCAACCTTTTTCCACTCCGGGCTGACTGGCCTGATGGATGTGGTCTACAACCGGGGCTCCACCCTGACCATTATTCTTGACAACCGGACTACCGCCATGACGGGGCACCAGCACAATCCGGGCACAGGCTATACCCTGCAAGGCGATCCGACCACGGCGCTGGAGTTGGCTCCCATTTGCCGCGCCCTGGGCGTCAGGCGGGTCCGGGAAGTAGATCCTTATGACATCAAGGCTTTGCAGGAGGCTATCAAGGAAGAAGCCGCCGCGGACGAACCATCCGTAATCATCTCCCGTCGGGCGTGCATTTTGCTGGACAGGGGCGCAAAACCGCTTTACGCAATAAATGAGTGCAGAAACTGCGGCGCCTGCCTGCGGCTGGGCTGCCCTGCCATGGCGCGGGAAGGCGACAGAGTCACTATTGACCCTGCCCTGTGTGCCGGCTGCGGTGTCTGTGCACAGGTTTGCAAATTTAACGCCATTGGAAAGGCGGGTGCTGCCAATGACGAGAACAACTAGCATTCTGCTGGGCGGTGTCGGCGGCCAGGGGATTGTCCTGGCAAGCAAGCTGCTTGCCTATGTAATCCAGTCCCACGGTTATGACCTGAAAATATCCGAAATTCACGGCATGGCACAGCGGGGGGGCAGTGTCCTGACTTATGTCCGTTTTGGCCCCCAGGTTCATTCTCCCCTCATTGAAGCTGGACAGGCAGATTATATCCTGGCGGGGGAAAAACTGGAGGCATGGCGCTGGCTGCCTTACCTGCGGCGCGGCGGCACCATGGTCTGCAGCACCCAGGAAATCAAACCGCTTCCGGTTATTACGGGCGCAGAGCGTTATCCGGAGCAGATTCTGGAAAAAATGCAGGCGCTGGCTGCCGACGGCACATTGGGTGGGCTTTTTGCTATTCCCGCCCTGGAGGTGGCCAAAAGCTGCGGTGAGCCCAAGGCCGCCACGGTAGCCCTGGTCGGTGTGCTGGCAGCCCGCCTCGAATTTCCCAAGGAGAGCTACCTGCAGGCGCTGGCGGATATTGTACCCGCCCGCTTCCTGGAAGCAAATAAAAAAGCATTCTTAGCCGGGTATAATTATTTTTAAACGCGGCAAAAAGGCCACCTCAGCCCGCCACAGTTAAGAGGTGGCCTTGCATTATCTGCCATCCGCCTTCGCCATTTTCTGCAGCCCTGAACTTGCATCTTGCAGAACGTGATGTTATCCTTTAACATGGGCCGGCCATGTTTGTGCCGGCTGCCCGCAACTCCTAAAATCACCGGTGAAAACGGTCCGGGGAGGCTGTTTACTTGCTGATCAATATTTTGACTTACCTGGAGCAGTCGGCGGCACGCTGCCCGCAGAAAAACGCCTTGCTTGACGAAAGGGAAAGCATTACTTTTTCCGACCTGGAACGCTTTGCCAAGGCCCTTGGCAGCAGTATCATGGCGGCAATTCCGGGAGTTGTGCGCCGGCCTGTTGCAGTGCTGGCGGATCGCACGGCAGCCACGGTAGTATCTATGCTCGGAGTTGTCTACAGCGGCAATTTTTACGTGCCCGTAGACAACCGCCTGCCCAGGGAGCGCCTGCAGCTGATGCTGGCTAAAATGCAGCCTGCCCTGATTGTCTGTGCGGAGAGGGATTTGCCACTTTTAGAAGAAATATCTGGCCTGCCGCCGTGCCTGGTTTACGAGCGCGGCATCCGGTCTGCCGCCAACGCGGAAGCGCTGGCCAAGGCCAGGGACCTGATTATTGACACGGACCCTGTGTATATGATTTATACTTCCGGCTCCACGGGGACGCCGAAAGGAATTGTGGTTTCGCACCGGAGCATGATTGACCTGGCCGAGTGGCTGGATGAAACGTTTGCTTTTGCCGAAGATGAAATCCTGGGCAACCAGACGCCTTTTTACTTCGATGCTTCCGTCAAGGATGTCTGCATTTGCCTGAAAAAAGGCATTACCATGGTAATTATCCCGACAAAACTGTTCATGTTTCCCCTGCCGCTCATAGATTATCTGAATACACACCGGATCACAACGATTTTATGGGCCACCTCGGCGCTGGTGCTGGTCGCCAATTCCGGCGTCTTCGCGCATAAAATCCCGCTTTACCTCCGCAAGGTATTCTTTGCCGGGGAGGCCATGCTGGCCAAGCATTTAAACATCTGGCGCAAATACCTGCCGCAAGCGCTCTATGTAAACCTGTACGGCCCGACGGAAGTTACAGTTGACTGTACCTACTATGTGGTTGACCGCGAATTCGCCGATGACGAACCTGTTCCCATCGGCAAGGCCTGCCGCAATATGGAAGTTTTCCTGCTTGACGAGCAGAACAGGCTTGTTACCGGGGAAAAGCAGGGAGAAATCTGCGTCAGGGGCACGGGTGTCGCGCTGGGCTACTACCGGGAACCGGAACACACCGCGGAAGTCTTTGTGCAAAACCCGCTCCATGATAATTACCGCGACCCGGTTTACCGCACCGGTGATCTTGCCCGTTACAATGAACACGGGGAACTGGTTTTTTGCGGCCGCAAAGATCAGCAGATCAAGTACCAGGGTCACCGTATTGAACTGGGGGAAATAGAGCTGGCGGCCGGCGGTGTGCCCGGTGTGGCGGCCTGCGTTTGCTTTTATGACCAAAAGCGGGAAAAAATTGTCCTCCAGTATACCGGTACGGCGGACCGCAGGGAGCTGGCAAAAAACTTGGGCAGGAAGCTGCCCAGATACATGCTGCCCCACGTGCTGGTCCGCAAACAGTCTTTCCCCTATAACGCCAACGGGAAGATTGACCGGATAAAAATCATGGAGTTGTATGATGCAGAAAATCACTGATTTTGCGCAGCTTCAGCGCCTTGTGAAGCCGTGGCTGAAAAAAGGAATTGCCACCAATAACTATATGCTGCTTGATGCGTATAAACGTTTCCTGCATGCAGGGACTTTGTATTATGCCGAGGCCGGTCACGGCCTCCTGCTCCTGGTGGACCGCGGCAATCACTTTCGGCTGTATTACTACCTGGCAAGCTGCCGGGATGCTTTCCCCCTGCCACGCAACAAGCCTTCCGCCCTGGAAATTGCTTTTGCGGCGGGCGACAAAAATGTTAAGGAGATTATTGCCTACTGGGGAAGGATGGGCTTCCAGGCTTACCTTCCCCGCAGGAGAATGACCGTGGCGGCAGCGGCGTTTGCCCCGGGTCCCGCTTTGGGGGAAGAGGCTGCTTTTGCCGCCCCGCAGCATGCTGCGGCGATTCATGCCTTGCTTGCCGAGAGTTTCGATCCCTACCTGGGCGACCTGCCGACGGTGGATGAAATAAGGGCAGGCACTCTCAGGCAGGAGTTTATCTGTGTTCCGGCTGCGGACCACAAAGTCAGGGGAGCACTGGCGGTCAGCCGCAGGCAAAATGTTTACCTGATCCTGCACCTGGCCGTGGCTCCGGCCTATCGGGGTCATGGACTGGCCAGGCAAATGCTGGCTTATTTCAACACGGTCATGGAAAAGAATGAAAAAACCACCGTCCGGCTGTGGGTACAGCCGGGAAACCTGGCCGCCCGGCGCCTTTATGAGCAGGCAGGTTTTGTGTATGACGGCTGGGAAGCGGCAGGTTTGCTTTATCTGCCTTGAAATTTGACGGAAAGGGGCATGCTGCAATGAAAAAGAAACTGCTGGAAATCTTGGCCGAAATCAACCCCGCCGTGGATTTTGCCAAAGAAAAAAACTTGCTTGATGACGGCCTGCTGGATTCTTTTGATATTATTGCCCTGGTCGGGGAATTAAACGACGCCTTTGACATTGAAATCGGCGTTGAGCATTTGCTGCCCGAAAACTTTAACTCGCTTGACGCCATTATAAATCTGATTAAAAAACTGCAAGCCGGAAGATAGGAAAAATGCAGGTTACGACATTTGCTTTTTTGTTTTTTGTAACCCTGACGCTGCTTGTTTATTTTACCGTTCCTAAAAAGTATCAGTGGGTAGTCCTTCTGCTTGCAAGCTATTTCTATTATGCTGCGGCCGACGGCAAACTGGTTGTTTTTCTTGTTTTTACTACCGCTGTTGCCTACGTGGCAGGTCTGTTGCTTGCCGCCGCAAAGGACAAAAAAAAGCGGAAGTCGGTTCTTGCCGCCGCCCTATTTTTGGTTTTCGGCCTGCTTGCCTTTTTAAAGTATTACAATTTTACCGCCCGGGGTCTCAACGTCCTTTTAGCAAAATTGGCTGTCTTTTCCCTGCCGCAGTTTAAAATCCTCCTGCCGCTCGGCATTTCTTTTTACATTTTCCAGGCGGCAGGTTATGTGATTGATCTTTACCGGGGTAAATACCAGCCGGAACGCAACCCGGCCAAGTTTGCCCTCTTTGTTGCTTTTTTCCCCCAGATTATCCAGGGGCCCATCAGCCGTTACGACCAGCTGGCGCCGCAGCTCTACGGCGGGCATGAACTGGATTATGACCAGTTAAAATACGGAATCCAGCTTATGCTTTGGGGCTACTGCAAAAAGGTTATTGTTGCGGACAGGGCCGCTGTGCTTGTCAATACCGTCATTGATAATTACCGGCAGTACCCCGGGTCCATCATAGCTTTGGCGGTATGTTTTTACTGCCTGCAGATTTACTGCGATTTTTCCGGCGGCATTGATGTTGTAAGAGGCATTGCCCAGACCATGGGCATCAATCTGCCCCAAAACTTCCGCCGTCCTTATTTTGCCGCTTCCCTGGCCGATTTCTGGCGCAGGTGGCATATCAGCCTGGGCGAGTGGATGAAAGAATACCTGTTTTATCCCCTGTCCCTCTCCAAGCCTTTTTTAAGGCTGGGGAAGAAAACACGCAGGCTGATTAAAGGCAAAGCGGGGAAGATAATTCCCACCTCCCTTGCTTCCTTTATTGTGTTTTTTACCATCGGCATCTGGCATGGCGCCAATTTGAAATACATTGCCTTTGGCCTCTATAACGGCGTCATTATTTCCGCCTCCATCATTATTACGCCTTACTTCACCCGCCTGCTGGAGAAAGCCCGCATCAACCCGGAAGGCCGGCCCTGGCTGGTTGTGCGGGTAATCGGCACAAACTTGCTTGTTTTTCTCGGGCGCTATTTTACCCGCGGGGCTTCCCTGAAGGCGGCCCTGGCGATG
>JAAYMN010000032.1 GCA_012521345.1 Bacillota bacterium | reverse complement strand
TGCCGCCGGCTGTCAGGGCGCTCACCGTTTACCAGCCTGTGACCAATGCAGGTTTTGCCGCCATGATTACCGGCAGGCCGCCGGAGGAAAACGGCGTCTGGTCCCGGGAGCAGATGGACCTGCTTGTGCCTTCCATTTTTGCCCTGGCTGAAAACAGCGGGAAAAAGGCGGCACTTATTGAAGGCAACATCAAAATTTTAAACACGGAAGTGGAGCCCATGCTTAATCCTGATGCGAACGGTGACGGTTCAACCGATGATGAAATCATGGCACGGGCGGCCGCTTGTCTTGACAATGATTATGATTTGCTCTTTGTCCATTTCCACAGCATCGATGATGCAGGACATACTTATGGCGATCTCAGCCCGGAGACGCTGCGGCAGGTTCAGGCTGTTGACGGCTATGTCAGAGAGCTGGTGACAGGCTGGGAAGGTACAGTTATAATTCTGGCCGACCACGGAATGCATAAAGCAGCATCAGCCGGGAGTCACGGCGCATTTTGCTATGAAGATCTGTTTGTTCCATACATTGTTGCCAAAGGGGGAAAAAGCGGGTGAAAAAAATCTGGATTGTTGTTGCCATTCTCGTGGTCGTGGTGGCAGTTACGGCCGTGCTGAACCGGGAAAGACTGAAGGAAAAAATAGCCGGCCAGGAAAATGCCATTCTTTATCTGATGGCGGACGGGACAGAATACGAAATAACTTTTGCTGATGTTTCGGAACTGGAGGCAAAAGAGTTTCCCGCTGTCCTGAAAAGCAGCGGCAAGCCGCCTGTAGATACTTCTTATACCGGTGTGCAGTTGAAGGACCTGCTGGCCAAGGCAGGGATAAACACGGAAGGGAAAAGCCAGGTGGTAACCAAAGCGGCGGACGGGTATACTGTGGCCCTGACGATGGAGGAAGTGCTGCAGGAAGACAATGTTTATATTTGTTACAAGCGGGACGGCAAGCCCCTGGGGACCAGGGAGGAAGGAGGATCCGGACCTTATCAGCTGGTGATCCGGAAAGACCAGTTCGGGCAGCGCTGGAACAAATACTTGCTGGAGATTGAAGTGCAGTGAGTGCTCTCATCACAGCAAAAGATCTTTCCTTTCGCTATGACAAGTCTGAGCGCCGGCTTTTGGACCGTGTCAACCTGGCGGTAAATGCCGGAGAAGCAGTTGCTGTAGTCGGTTTGAGCGGCGTGGGCAAAAGTACGCTATGTTACTGCTTAAGCGGCATTATTCCCCATGTTTACCAGGGGGAGCTCGAGGGAGAGGTCCTTTTGGACGGAATGCCGGTAAAAGCAATGTCCCTGCCGCAGATTGCCACCAAGCTGGGCATTGTGTTCCAAAACCCAGACCACCAGCTTTTTTCCTTTACTGTGGAAGACGAGCTGGCTTTCGGACCGGAAAACCTGTGTCTGCCCAGGGAGGAAATTGACGCCCGGATTACATCGGCTCTGGAAAAAGTGGGACTTGCGCACCTGCGTCTGGCCAACCCGCAGCAACTCTCCGGTGGTCAAAGACAGTTGGTTGCGCTGGCTGCTGTCCTCTGCCTCCAGCCGTCCGTCCTTATCTTTGATGAAGCCATGTCCCAGCTGGACAGTGATGGCAAAAAGCGGATCAAGGAAATGATTCTGAGGCTGAAAGCTGAAGGCAAGGCCATCGTCATGATAGAACATGAACCGGAAAACCTGGAAGTTGCTGACCGTGTACTTTTGCTTGCGGAAGGAAAACTTGTCCCGTTTGCCGGGGTACTGCCGGAAGCAACGGAGGGTTGACCTGTGATTGAAATGAGTCATGTCAGTTTTCGCTATGGCAGGGGAGACTGGGTCTTCAGGGACCTGTCCCTGACTGTGGAAAGGCATCGCTGTACTTTTCTTGTCGGGCGCAACGGCAGCGGCAAAACAACGCTGGGAAAACTGATGGCAGGCATTTTAAAGCCAGTTTCCGGAACAGTCCTGGTGGACGGCCTGGATACCAGGCAGGCGGAACTTTACCAGATTGGTGCACGTGTCGGTTATCTTTTCCAGGAACCGGAGCGGCAGCTTTTTGCTCCCACCGTGTGGGAAGAGCTAACTTTTGTGCTGGATTTATTTGGCATAGACAAAAAGCTGCAGGAAGAGCGAGCGGAATTGCTCCTCAAACAGTTTCACCTGCAAAAAGTAAAACACAGTTATACCTACCAGTTAAGCCGGGGGGAAAAGCAGCGACTCGCTTTGGCGGCTGTTATGATCAATAATCCTGCCTTTTTAATACTGGATGAGCCGACAACGGGGCTGGACCCGCGCCGCAGGGAGGCACTTGCAGAAATACTGGAAGAGTGCAAGGCACAGGGTATAGGCATGGTTGTTATCAGCCATGACAGAAAATTTACAGAAAGACTTGCCGACCGGATTATTACTCTCGGCGACGGGGGTATAAGAGATGGGTACTAGAATGTCTCTCGACCCGAGAACGAAGCTTTATCTGGTTCTCTGCCTTTCCACACTGGGTGTGGCTGTTACTGATTTAAGACTGCTGCTTGTTATTCTGGCTGCCGCGGCAGTTGCCGTGAAAGCTGCCGCGGGCAGTATCCTAAATCTGCTTGGGAAGCTGAAACGGTTTATTTTTCTTTTCCTCATCATTGTAGTTATTCAAAGCGTTTTTACCCGGGGAGGAACAGCTGTACTGCGTCTTGGGCAAATCAATATCATCACCGACACGGGGCTCGTGCGCGGTGTGCAGACTTTGCTGCGTTTTCTAATCGTTCTTGTGGCGGCAGCCCTGATGGCAACAGCCAAGCCCAGAGACATTATCCAGGGCTTGATCCAGCTCAGGATCCCTCCTGAACTTGCTTTTATGGTGACCATGGCCATTCGCTTCCTGCCGCTTTTGCGGGATGAAGCTGTGGACATGCTGACTGCCATTCAGCTGCGTGGCGTGAATCTGAAAAAGATTCCCCTGCTGCGCCGGTTGAAAATGTACAGCTACCTGCTGGCACCGCTTCTGATCAGTGTGCTCCTGAAAGCCAGGGATCTGTCTCTGGCCATGGAAATGAGGGCGTTCCGGGCATTTCCCCGGCGCACGAGCCTGCGCACCCTATATTTGCAGCCGGCTGATTACCTGGTCATGGCCATGGCGACAGTCTTTGCTGTTGCCGTTGCCGCTTCCGCCATCCTGTTGTCATAAGGAGATGAAGAAAAGTTGAAAGTTCTTTCCGTGATCGGCATTACGAAAGCAGGAAAAACTACCGTGGTAGAAGCAATTATTTCCGGACTCCGGAAAAGGAATTATACCGTAGGGTCCGTCAAAGAGATTCATTTTGAAAAATTTGCTATTGACACTCCGGGAACGAACACGGACAGGCACAAAAAAGCTGGAGCCGACATCGTTACGGCGCGCGGCTACAAAGAAACAGACATACTTTTTCCCCGCATGCTTGGCTTGGATGAAATTTTGCGGTTTTACGATCATGACTATGTTGTTTTGGAGGGGGTGGCGGATACATGCGCTCCCAAGATTGTCTGTGCTCATAACACTGAGGAAGTGGATGAACGGCTGGACGGTACCGTCTTCGCCATCTCCGGGCGGCTGGCCGCTTCGCTGCAGGAATACAGGGGACTGCCGGTGATTAATGCCTTGACGGAGCCGGAAAAATTGGTGGATTTGGTTGTAGAGAAGGTGTTTGAGCGCCTGCCCGATTTCCCGGCGGAATGTTGCAGTGCCTGCGGTTGCAGTTGCAGTGAACTGGCGGCAAAAATTCTCAGACAGGAGGCATTCCGGGAGGATTGCGTCCTAAGTGGCAGCCGCATTGTTCTGCAGGTAGACGGCCGGGAGATACCCATGGTTCCCTTTGTGCAAAACATTTTATTTAATGCGGTGACAGGAGTGGTCAAAGAATTGGAAGGCTACCGCCAAAACGGGGAAATAACAATTAGGATAAAAGGGAAATAAATGCATGTTTTCAGCCGAGTTTTGCCGCAGAGAAGGAATTGTGTCCTGTGAGCACAGGGCCGATTTGCCAAGTAAAAAAAATAAAGTTTCGCTCTACAGGTTGCAGCTGGCAGGGGGAGGCGAAAAGCACTGGGTGGTGAAACGCTTTGCCGCTGCTGAAAGATGCAAAAAAGAGGCGGAAATCCTGGCTGTCCTGGCGTCAGCGGGTGTGGCTGTCCCCAGGCTTAATTTTGCTGCGGAAAATTACCTTATCCTGGAATATATTGCGGGCAGAACACTGCTTGCATGGCTTGAAGAAACGGAAGGGATACAGGAAGGAGAACTGCAGACCGGCTGCGAGCTGGTGGCGGGACAATTCTCCGACTGGCTTGTTTCCTGTTATGCCGCCCTGGAGCAGGCATACGGCGAACCCCTTATTTTGTGGGACGTACAGTTGCGCAATTTTCTGCTGGGCGACAGGCTTTACGGTCTCGACTTTGAAGAGTGCAAAAGAGGAAGACCGGAAACAGACATCGGCCGTTTGTTTGCTTTTATCCTGACATATCATCCGCCTTTTACCGCTTGGAAATTTGGTTTTGTGACTGCCCTGCGCGCTTCCCTTGCACCACGCCTGCCGCTTTCCTGGCAGCTGGTGGCAGACGAGGCCGACAGGGAATTTGCACGCATGCAAAAAAGGCGCCCGCATTTCCGGCTGCCCGGCGAAAACGGCAGCCTGGCGGCGCAGCTGCGGCGTCTGCTGTATTAGTTGCTTTCCAATTCTGCTTTTGGTGTTTTTTCTGCGGGGAAAGGCTTGACCGCCGAACAGTTATCTGATAATTTGAAATAGATAGACGAATAATTTGCGGACAAGCTGCACCGGCTGCAGCAAAGTTCCGTAAAAAATGTATTAGGCAAAAGGAGGTTATAAAAGTTGAATTTAGAGGCGTTAACCAAAGCGGTAGGTGAACTGGACGAGGAACAGGTGCTGGCGGCTCTGAAAGAGTTTGTGGCTGCCGGACCGACGGAAGAGGAGGCACAACAGGTTGTGGCGGCCTGCCAGGCGGGGATGGCAATTGTCGGTGACCTTTTTGAGCAGGGAGAGTATTTTGTCGGCGATTTAATTTTTGCCGGCGAATTGCTTACCAATGCCATTGAAATTTTAAAACCTGTCCTTGGCGGCACCAGCTCTGCGAAAATCGGCAAAATCGTCCTGGGGACGGTGGCCGGGGATTTGCATGACATTGGCAAAAATATTTTCAAGAGCATGGCGGAAGCAGCCGGGTTTGAAGTGATTGACCTGGGAATTGACACACCCGCCGCTGCTTTTGTGGAAAAAGTCAGGGAAATCAAGCCTGAGATCGTTGGCATGAGCGGCGTGCTTACCCTTGCGCTGGAAGCAATGAAAGACACTGTGGATGCTTTAAAAGCGGCAGGTTTGCGTGACAGCGTGAAAGTGATTATCGGCGGCAATCCTGTAACCAAAGAGGCTTGCGAGCAGATCGGGGCAGATGCCTTTACGACCAATGCGGCCGAGGGTGTGAAAATCTGTCAGAGGTGGGTGAGCTAAATGACGGACGCCAGGGCACGTGCCGAGGAGAGAACGCAACTGTTTCGCGACCTGCTGAAAGGGAAAACACCAAAGCGCGTTCCATATTCCACTGCTCCAGCCATGGAGTATGTCATTCAGTATGCGGGCTATGATCTGGAGAAAACGCTCTGGACACTGAAAGACCTGGACAAAATTTATGACAAGTTCTGCGCCGAATTTCTCTCGGATACAAACCCGGTGGGAACTTATAGGCTGCCCACTTTTTATCAGATTCTGGGGTCAAAAGCTTTCGTCATGGGATCCGGAGGCTTTATGCAGCACCCGGAAGTTGTCGGGCTTTTGCCGGAAGAGTATGACGAGTTTATTGCTTCGCCCTATGACTGCATTCTCAACACCATTCTGCCAAGGCTTTATACAGCGCTGGATGCGGAGCCAAGCCAGAAAGCGCTGGTACTGGCCAAGGCTTATCGTGCCTATCTTGATGATTTTGGCGTCATTGCGGCGGTAAGGAACAAAATGCATGAAAAATACGGCTATGCCATGCTGGCGGCAGGTTTTACCATTGCTCCCTTTGACTTTATTGCCGATTTCCCCAGAAGTTTTTCCGGCATTTCCATTGACATCCGCCGGAGGCCGGAAAAAGTCCTGGAGGCCTGTGAGGCTGTCACTCCCCTCCTGGTGAAAAAAGGCAAGCTCCCGCCGAGCGTGGAGTACGGCTACATTATGATTCCGCTGCATATGGCGCCCTATATGCGGGAAAAGGATTTCGAAAAATTCTACTGGCCAACATTTAAAAAACTGGTGGAAGAATTGTCAGCCAACGGCCATAATTGCTATCTTTTTATCGAGCAGGACTGGATGCGCTACCTTGATTACCTGAATGACCTGCCCGAAAATACGATTATGCGCTTTGAGTTCGGAGACCCCAAGCTTGTGAAGGAAAAAGTTGGCAAGAAACATATTGTTTCAGGCTTGTATCCCATAACGCTGCTGCAGACGGGGACAAAGGAGCAATGTGTGGACAAGGCTAAGGAATTGATGGATATTTTGGCGCCGGGAGGCAAATACTGGTTTAACTATGACAAATCTGTCCTCACCATAGACAAGGAAGGCAGGATTGCGGATAACCTGAAAGCCGTTACCGAATATGTCTATGAAAACGGCAAGTATTAAGGGAGGGAACTGTATGGAATCAAAGTTTTACCTGACCTGGGAGGACTACAAGCAGAAGTTCCCCGAACTGGAAAAGCGGCCTGAAGAAGCAGTTGCACCCAAACTGCAGGCGTGTGAAGACGCAATGTTCAATTTCATCGTGGGGCTGCTGATGTAAAGACAAGCACCGGCAACAGCCGCTGCCGTAATATCCGGCGGCGGCTGTTTGTGTATGCCCGGCATGGACGGCGGCCTGCTGGTGAAAGTCCGCTGCCGGGAGCCCTCGCTGACCGGCGCCCGCGGAAAGGTGTAGGTTTGTCAAACATTTTGGACACGGTACAGTTTTAAAAATTCCAGCGGAGATAGGTAGCCGAGAGGACGCATCGGGATATTGTTTGAACGGCGGTTGTAAGCTTTAAGCTGGGCCTGGAAG
>JAAYMN010000031.1 GCA_012521345.1 Bacillota bacterium | reverse complement strand
CTTCCAGGCCCAGCTTAAAGCTTACAACCGCCGTTCAAACAATATCCCGATGCGTCCTCTCGGCTACCTATCTCCGCTGGAATTTTTAAAACTGTACCGTGTCCAAAATGTTTGACAAACCTACATGTCCGGTAAACACGCCAAGCAGCAAAAAATTCACCCGGCCTAAACTTGGCCGGGCATTATGCTTGATGCGAAAAATTATTCCTGCTTAAAATGCTCCCGCACGCTTTTTTCGAATTTTGTCCGCGGGATTAAGACACTGCGGCCGCAATTGACACATTTTATTCGGAAGTCCATCCCCACGCGGATAATGGTCCAGATGTCATTCCCGCAGGGGTGCTTTTTTTTCATCCGTACTTTATCCCCGATGGCATAATCAGCCATGGCGGTCTTCCCCCTTCCTGTCAGGCGAGATACAGACACGGCGCGGATAAGGGATTTCGATGCCGGCGGCAGCAAAACTTTTCCTGATGGCGCGGCGCAGATTTCGTTCCACTTTACCCTGTGCCATGGGGACAGTACGGGCCGTAAGGCGGACTACCGCACCTTCGGCGGACAAATCCACCACTCCCAGCACAGCCGGCCCCTCCAGCACATCCTGATCTTCCCTGGCATAAGCGGCAGACACTTCTGACAAAAGGGCAAGAGCTTTTTCCAAATCTTCTTCATAGGCAATACTGACATCCACCACCGCCTGCATACTGCCCCTGCTCCTGTTTGTCACCACATCTATCATGCCATTGGGAATTATATGCAACTCTCCGCTTGCGTCACGAATCCTGGTAGTACGGAGGCCCATGTCTTCCACGATGCCGGCATACCCGCCCAGCACCACAAAATCACCCACGGCAAACTGATCCTCCAGCAGGAGAAAAAAACCGGCAATTACATCCTTGACAAGATTTTGGGCGCCAAAACCCACCGCCAGGCCCACAATACCCGCCCCGGCCAAAATGGGGCCGACGGCAACGCCCAGGTTGCTGAGCACCAGCAAGGCGGCAAAAAAATACACCACATAACGCCAGATGGAAAGGGACAAAGCCTGCACTGTTTTTTTCTTTTCCGCAGGCAAAAGATTCGTCCCGCCTGCGGGAGAAAAAATACGCTTAATCAGGGCGTTGCCCAGGCCAAGCACGATCCGGGCAGCAAGCAGAAGCAGCACTGTTTTCAGCAGCCTGCCTCCCCAGACCAGCGCCAGTTCCGTCAGGATTTCAGCCGTTCTCCCCGACCAGTCAAACTGGACAAAAAGAAACATCCCATCACCGCGCACATTTACGCCAGTTGATCCAGGTAAGAAGTAATCTCCGCAAATACCTGGTCAATATCACGGGAGCCGTCCACGGTATAAAGAATACCCTGTTTCTGATAATAAGCAATTAAGGGCTCTGTCTGCCTGCGGTAAACTTCCAGGCGCTGGCGGACAGTATCTACGGAATCATCGGACCGCTGATACAGTTCACCGCCGCATTTGTCACAAACACTGCGGACGGTGGGCGGGTTGAATTTAATATGATAGGTGGAACCGCAGCCGCGGCAGACGCGTCTGCCGGTCAGGCGCTCCACCAGGGCATCCTGGCCCACATCTACATTAATAACCGCCGTAAGCGGGGTGCCCATTTCCGCCAGTGCTGCATCCAGTGCCTCCGCCTGCGCCAGTGTTCTGGGGAAGCCGTCCAGTAAAAAGCCCTGTGCCGTATCCTCTTCGGCAAGCCTCTCCCGGACAAGCCCCACTACCAGTTCATCAGGAACAAGCAGCCCCTGGTCCATATAATCCTTCGCCATAAGACCCAGTTCAGTGCCTTCCTTAATGGCGGCACGGAAAATATCTCCTGTGGCAATATGAGGTATTTTATATTTTTTAACCAGTCTTTCTCCCTGTGTGCCCTTCCCTGCACCGGGCGGGCCCAGCAAAATAATACGCATGTAGAAACCACCTTTGCTTGAGTTATTCTGTCGGCATTCTTCGATGCGCTAACCTATATTCTTTCCCGTACCGGTAAAATCCTGCAAGTACGCAAAAGTTCCCTTTACCGGAATAAGTCCAAAATCAGCAAAGAAACAGCCGCCATATAGGAAGACCGAAAATCCTCCACCAGGGCGCCGGAAGGAAACAGCATAAGAGCAACATCACAGAGCAGCCAGCTCACAACCGACAGCGCAAAGCCGTGGCAAAGCCCCATCAACATGCCGCCCAGCCGCTGCCATTCCACTCCTTTAACTCCCTCCGTCCGGTCCGCAAATGATAAAAAATAGCGTGCCAAGACGGTAAAAAAAAGAAAAAAAGCGGCAAAGGCTGCTATCCTTGCCAGCAACGTCCCGCAAAGCAAAAGCAGGGACTCCTGTGTGGACACAGACAGGGCGGCCAGCTCCGGCGCAAATAGCTCCGCCAGCTGCGCCGCCTGCGCCGACAGTCCCGGCACTCTTCCTGTTGCCTGCCCCAAGGCAGGCACAGTCTGCCCGAAACGTGTATACCAGGCGACAAAAGCAGCCTCAAAATGCCATTCATTGTTTAAAAATGTCAGCAAGGGCTTGTGAAAATAAAAAGCGGCCGGCAGGGCAAGCAACGTCATGGCAAAATGAAGCAATGCCCCACGCAGGCCGCCAAGATACCCTTTTGCGGCGCACCAGAGCATTACTGTCAGACAGGCCAGATCGACCCATGACATTTCATTTCCCTCCAAAGCGTTGCAGATTTCCCGGGAAATAGACAATTTGCTCATCAGGAACGGCTGCACATAATTCCTGCCCGTTTTCCATATACTATCATATACGTATGAAAAACGGGGGACGGCTATGTCAGGCTATCCGCAAATTCCCTCCAGGCAGGAAAACTTGCCTGCCTACCGCATTGATACCGGCGATCTGCAGGCAGTCCGCAAAATCAAAGGCGCCCTGCTGAATCTGCTGGCACTTACCTTCCGGCCGGAAACAGAACAGCTGATAATCCTGTGTATCGGTACGGACCGTTCCACAGGAGACGCGCTCGGCCCTCTTGCCGGCAGCAGGCTGAAACTGCTGCGGCCGCGCAACGCAATTATTTTCGGTACGCTTGAGGAACCGGTGCATGCCGTTAACCTGGCAGAGACCAGTGCAACAATCCGCGCCTGCCACCCGTCACCTTATATCATTGCCATTGACGCCTGCCTGGGGAAAACGGAAAGCGTGGGCTGCGTTGATATCGGAGCAGGCCCCGCCCTGCCTGGAGCCGGCGTCAACAAGGCTCTGCCGGCCGTCGGAAACGTCTATATCAACGGCGTTGTCAATGTGGGCGGCTTCCTCGAGTATTTCGTCCTGCAAAACACCCGTCTCAGCCTGGTAGTACGCATGGCGGAAACCATTTCCCGCGGCCTCTATTTTGCCCTCCAAAACCTGCCCGGGCCTGAAATACGTTACCCGACAAAAGCCGCCCGCTAATGGGCGGCTTATTTTACACCGGCTGCTAATGCTGCCACCTGTGCTCTATGGCCCGCAATACATCTTCCGGCCGCATGCCACGCGCATCAATGACAGGAACATCCCGGGCTACAGTCTGCATGCCCAGCACGTTTTCATCTCCGCCGCTAATTACCATGGCGGACGCCTTCCTGCCAGACTGCAGGTCTACAACAATATAACCATTATTTTCCAAACACCTCTTGATGGGCGTCAATCCTTCCTCCACGGCAATAATTTTTTCCATTTGATCGCCTCCTTCTGCCCTATTTTCTGCAGCAGGAAGGCGGGTTATTCTTTAAGGAATAAGCAACTGACTGCTCCACGGCACACCCGCAAAAGACAGGGGAGTCCCCCCGCCGCTTTCCCTTTTGCCCGGACTGCAAGCGGTTCAGGGGATCTACCGCTATTTCCCTGCCGCGAAAGTAACGGCAGGGGTGGTATGCTGTGTAGCGCATATCGGATCCCATGAGAGCGCGGCACGGGCCAGTTCAGAGGGTTCCGCCTCATGACTGCTGACGGCGAATTGAAGGTCAACAGATGCCGGAAATATAATTGTTTTGCTTTTCCCGGATAACCGGTGCACGACCGTTTTTGCCGCCGGGTTGACAATAAAAAATACCTGCCGGGCTTTGCGCTTTTTTGCACTACCGTTTTGCCGACCCGCTGCCATTTGTTTTTTTCTGCAAAAAGTGCATCGCCCTGCGGATCGCCTCTTCTTCTTCGCTGGAAAGTGCATAGGGAGATTTGCCCCCGCTTACAGGTTTGGCAAACATTCTTGACTCCTCCCTGCCGTAGATGCTGCTGATAACCACCCCGCTAGCCTCGCTGTCCAGCAGTGCCAGGGCAAAACTCAACTCTCCGCCGGAATGGGGGAAAGCATTGAAGCGGACAAACCCAACTGCCTGCAGGGAACGCTGCATTTTCTCCTGCAGATCAGCCAGAGCTTGCCCGTTTGTCTGCATTGTTTTCCTCATGACAGCAAACTCGGCCTGCAAATGCAAAAGCGCCTTTTCCAGGCTGAAGCCGTCCGAGGTGGACATAAAGGCTTTATAACGCCGGTTAAGCGCCCGTATATGCAGAAAAAGGATAATAATCAAGACAAATAAAAAAACTGTTGCGGCGCCTAAAGCGTAAATCATGAACATTTCCCCGTTCATTGCTTCAAACCCTCCACTTGCCTTGCATCAGAAAATCGCAGGCAGGATAACACCGGCCAGTAGGATAACAAAAACAAAAGCCGGCAGAAAATTGGCCACTTTGATTTTAACCAGCTCCAGCATATTGAGGCCGATGGCAATAATAAGCATGCCGCCCACACCGGAAAGTTCGCTGATGACATCGGGACCAAGAAAGGGCTTTAGCGTTCCTGCTGCCAGTGCTATTATTCCCTGGTAAAGAAAAACGGGCAGCGCAGCAAAACAGACTCCCACGCCCATAGTGGCGGCGAAGGCAATGGAAGTGAAGCCGTCCAGAATTGACTTGACATACAAGGTCTGATGTTGTCCTAAGAGCCCGCTTTCCAGGGCACCGGTCACAGCCATCGCCCCAATAACATAAACAAGAGTGGCCAAAACAAAAGCGCGGGCCAGCCCGGATTCGCTATGAGCGGCCCGCGATTCCAGCCAAGCTCCTGCTTTATGCAGCCATTCCTCTATGCCCAGCATTTCTCCCACAATTCCTCCGAGCAGAAGGCTAAAAATAACTATCACCGGGTTTTGCAGGGCCAGCGCAGTCTGCATGCCGATGACAAGCACCGCCAGGGCTATCCCCTGCAAAACAAGTGTTTTAACCTTTTCCGGAATTTTATTCCCCAAAAACAGCCCGATCAAACCGCCGGCCACAATTGCCAAGGCATTGACAAATGATCCCTGCAGTGCAGAAAACCATGTACCGATCATCTTGCTATCCTTTCCCTTTTCTTTTCGCCAATGTTATTTTTTCCGGCCGGCCTGTTTCACGTGAAACAAAGGCTTCGCCCGGCAGTGTTTCACGTGAAACAAGACCTAAAGCAACAGCTCGCATAAACGTTCCAATTCTCGCGTGCTATGAAAATAGAGTTCTATTTTTCCGCTGCCTTTGGCTGTTGTGCGGATATGGACCGCCGTGCCGCAAGCCTGCCTGAGCCTGTCTTCAAGGTCTGCCAGATAAACGTTTTTCTCTGTTTTTTTGTTTTTCCCTGCAGGCCGTGCCTTTTTCTGCACCTGGCCTGCCAGTTTTTCCGTTTCCCGAACAGAAAGCTTCAGTTCAATTACTTTCCTGGCCGCATCAGGCTGTTTTTCCAGGGGCAGGGCCAGCAGCGCCCGGGCATGTCCCTCGCTCAAGCTGCCTGCGGCCAGTTCCTTCCTTACTGCCGCGTGCAGCGTCAGCAGGCGCAGCGTATTGGCAACGGCAGAACGGCTTTTGCCTACTCTCTCCGCCAGCTGTTCCTGGGTATACTGGAATTCTTCCAGCAACCTCTTGTACGCCTCCGCCTCTTCCAGCGGGTTCAGGTCCTCCCGCTGCAAGTTTTCGATTAAAGCGATTTCCATCATTTCCCGGTCGGAAAATGGCTTGATAATTACCGGCACTGTCTCAAGGCCTGCCATTTTGGCGGCACGGAGGCGCCTCTCCCCCGCCACCAGTTCATACTGCCGACCGTGCGGCCTGACGATCAACGGCTGCAGGATTCCGTGCTGTTTTACTGAGCGTGCCAGTTCCTCCAGCTTTTCCTGGTCAAAGCTCTTTCTGGGCTGGTAAGGGTTTAATTCTATCTCATCCGTTGCCACATCCACGGCCGGGGTATGCGGTTCTTCCTCAATGCCGGGCAGTAAAGCCTGCAGTCCTCTGCCTAACCGGCTTTTACCCATTGGCTATCACTTCCTTTGCCAATTGTGTATATGTCTCCGCCCCCTTCGAGCGTTCATCATACAAAATAATGGGCAGCCCATGGCTGGGCGCCTCACTCAGGCGGACATTGCGCGGTATGACTACAGAAAAAACCTGGCTTTTAAACACCCTCCTCACTTCTTCCTCAACCTGCACTGACAAGTTTGTCCTTGCGTCAAACATTGTCAACAGCACCCCCTCATAGCGCAGCTTGCTGTTTAAATATTTCTGCACCAGTTTGACAGTGCCTGTCAGCTGGCTCAAGCCTTCCAGCGCATAATATTCGCACTGAATGGGTACAAGCACGGTATCTGCGGCTGCCAGCGCATTTATGGTCAGCAGACCGAGGGAAGGCGGGCAGTCAATAATGATATACTCATACTTTTCTCTTACTTCAGCCAGGACATTACGCAGGCGGACTTCCCGGGACATGGTTGTAACCAGTTCTATTTCCGCTCCCGCCAGCTGGATGGTGGCCGGAACGACATCGAGATTTTTAATCCTGCTTGGCACAATTATTTTTTTTAGTGGGATTTCGTTGATCAAGGCGTCATAAATGCACAGCTTGATTTCTTTTTTTTCCAGACCGATGCCGCTGGTGGCATTTCCCTGAGGATCAATATCCAAAAGCAGCGTCTTTTTCCCGGCGTCCGCCAGGCAGGCGCTCAGATTGACAGCTGTCGTTGTCTTGCCCACTCCGCCTTTCTGGTTGGCCACGGCAATAACTCGGGCCATGCTAACACCTCGCTTTCTGCAGTAAAATATTTTATTCGCGTCAGCCAAAGTCAACTCCTGCAGAAAAGCGCACTTTCCCGACGAAGCAGGACATGTTATGTCGTAGCAGCCTGCTTTATTTCCCGGGTAATACGTCCGCTGCCGGCAGGACCCTGTTTTTTCTGTTTCGGGATGCGGATGGTGATTTCCAGGTAATCGCCCAAATCATTTTCTTTCATCTTTGGCCCCAGCCCGCCGCTTTCCAAGAGTGACACCGCCTGGCGGACGGTATTTAAAAAGATGCGTATATCCCTGATAATTACTTTTTTCCTTTCTTTTGCAGGCAAAGGAGCGGACAGTGAGCGCAAGTACTCTTCGACCCTTTGTTCAGTCTGTTTTACGGTATAATTCAGGTTGCAGATCTCGTTCAGGATTTTCTCCTGCGCCGCCGCGTCCGGCAGTTTGAGCAGGGCTCTGGCATGTCTTTCCGTCAGTTCTTCCTGCAGCAGTTTTTGCTTGACTTTTTCCGGCAGCTTCAGTAAGCGCAACTTATTGGCGATGGTAGACTGGCTTTTGCCCAGGCGCTGCGCCAGCACCTCCTGCGTCAAGCCAAACTCCCGCAGCAGCCGTTCATAACCGGCCGCTTCTTCCAGGTAGGAGAGGTTTTCCCGCTGCAGGTTCTCAATCAGGGCTATTGTAGCCATGGCGTTTTCCGACAGTTCTCTGACCACCGCCGGTATTTCCGTCCAGCCCAGCTGGCTGCAGGCACGCAGGCGGCGCTCGCCGGCTACAAGCTGATACCCGTCCTCAACCGTGCGAACAATTACCGGCTGCAGCAGGCCGTAGGTTTTTATGGACTGCATCAATTCCGCCAGCTTTTCCGGCTCAAAATCCTTGCGGGGCTGGAAAGGATTGAGTCGAATATTTTTTATGGGGATTTGCTGTAATTCATTTTGTTCAAATTCTCCTAATTCAATATTCATCAACTTTCTCCAATCTTCGCCCACTTTAATCACTCCCTTTATATTTACATAACATTAAAAATAATTCGACATTTAAGAGGGAATTCCTTCCATGGCCTTCCCACCATAAAGAAAAAGCTGCCTTGAGGCAGCTTTCGTTAAAGTGGTCTTTTGGCCGGCAGACCTGCCTTGCGTGGATACTTTTCCGGCGTGGGCCGGTTTTTTTTCAGCAGAAGCAATGTCCGCTCTCCCTTCTTTTCCGGCAGTTGATAGACAAGCACATCATATGCGTCGCAGCCCAGTTCTGTCATGGCCGGCCGCGCTTTTTGCGCTTCATTTTCTCCTTCCGGTCCCTTATAGGCGACAAAAAAGCCGCCCACGGCAACAAACGGCAGGCACAGCTCCACCAGGGTGTTCAGGGGCGCAACCGCCCGCGAAACCACCACCGGGAACGCCTCCCTGTATGCCGTCAGCCTTGCCGCATCTTCCGCCCGCCGGTGCAGTACTTTTGTTGCGGACAGCGCCAGCCTTTCTGCCGCCAGCATCAGAAATGCCGCACGTTTTTTTTGCGCATCAAGCATAGTCAGCTGCAGTCCCGGGCAGGCGATTTTTAAAGGTATGCCGGGCATGCCTGCACCGCTGCCCACGTCAAGAAGCGGCCCCTGCGGGCAGCCTCCTGCGGCCAAAAGCGCCAGGGAGTCAAGAAAATGCTTGATCATGATTTCACGCGGCTCCGTAATTCGCGTCAGGTTTTTATTCTTGTTTTCCTGAAGCAGCAATGCGGCATAGCGTTCAAAAAGGGGAATGACTTCCAGGGACAGCCTAACGCCCATGTTTTTTGCCAGCTCAACCATTTCTTCATACACCGGCCGTCTCCCCCAGACGTCTTTTTTGTTCCAGGTAAAGATGAAGAACAGCAATATCGGCGGGAGAAACTCCGGAGATGCGGCTAGCCTGGCCAAGGGAGCGGGGCTTGATGGCAGACAGTTTTTCCGCCGCCTCCTTAGAAAGCCCTTCCAGCTGCCGGTAGGGAAAATCTTCCGGCAACAATTTTTCCTCCATTTTTTTGAACTTTTCAATCTGCTGCTGCTGTTTCAAAATATAGCCCGCATATTTGATCTGGATCTCCACCTGTTCGGCCGCTTGTGCAGATATTTGCCGCGACTCACCCAAAAGCGCCAGAATATCGTCGTAATGCAATTCATGCCGCCTCAGCAGCTGGTCGGCACGGACGGAGCCGGAAATGGGCGGGCTGCCTTTTGCCGCCAGGTAGTCGTTTACCCGGTCGCCGGCAGTAATACTTTTTGCCGCCAGTCTTGCCATTTCCTCTTCTATTTCCTGTTTCTTGGCAAGGAAGCGACGATAGCGCTCGGGGCTTATCAGGCCCGCCTGGTATCCCAGGGGCGTCAGCCTAAGATCAGCATTGTCCTGGCGCAAAAGCAGGCGGTATTCAGCCCTGGAGGTCATCATTCGGTAGGGTTCGGCCGTCCCTTTTGTCACCAGATCATCTATCAGCACGCCGATATAAGCCATGGAGCGGTCAATAATGAGCGGTTTTTGCCCTTTCAGGGAAAGGGCGGCGTTAATGCCGGCCACTATGCCCTGGGCGGCCGCTTCTTCATAGCCGGAAGTGCCGTTGATTTGTCCCGCACAGTAAAGCCCTTCCACCGCTATTGTTTCCAGGGTACTCTTCAGTTGCAGCGGGTCCAGGCAGTCATACTCAATGGCGTAGCCGGGACGCAGAATCTGTGCTTTTTCCAGGCCCGGCACAGAATGTATCATCGCCACCTGGACGTCTTCGGGCATGCTGGTGGACATCCCCTGGATATAATACTCGGCAGTATGGCGTCCTTCCGGTTCCAAAAAAACTTGATGCGACGGTCTGTCCCGGAAACGGACAACTTTATCTTCAATGGAAGGACAATAGCGCGGCCCGATGCCTTCAATTACTCCTGAATACAGCGGGGAACGGTGCAGATTGGCCAGAATGATTTGGTGCGTCTCTTCCGTAGTATGGGTCAGCCAGCAGGAGATCTGCTCCCTGTCGTCGGGTTCGCCTTCAAAGGAAAAAGTATAGTTTTCCCTGTCACCCGGCTGTTCCACCATTTTGCTGAAATCAATGGAATCCCTGTGAATCCGGGCAGGTGTTCCCGTTTTAAAACGCATAAGCGTCAGGCCGAGTTGTTTCAGGCAGGCAGAAAGGCGGACGCTTGCCGGCTGGCCGTTGGGCCCGCTGCGGTAATGCACCGGACCGATTATAATCCTGCCCCGCAGATAAGTGCCGGTAGTTATAATCACCTTGTCTGCCCGGTAGCGGGCGCCGGTTCTTGTTACTACACCACTGACCCGTCCTCCCCTGACAACAATCCTCTCCACCATATCCTGCCGCAGGTGGAGATTGGGCGTGTTTTCCAGGGTGTGCCGCATTTCCCACTGGTAAAGGCGCTTGTCTGCCTGGGCCCGCAGCGCATGCACGGCAGGCCCTTTGGCAGTATTCAACATTCTGATTTGTATTCTTGTCTTGTCAATATTTTTGGCCATCTGCCCGCCCAAGGCATCAATTTCACGGACAAGATGTCCCTTGGCCGGGCCGCCAATGGAAGGATTGCACGGCATCATGGCAATATTGTCCAGGCTGATTGTCACAAGCAGCGTCCTGCAGCCCAGGCGGGCGGCGGCCAAAGCAGCCTCGCAGCCCGCATGCCCCGCACCGACGACAATCACATCATAATCTCCGGCAAAAAAAGTCATGCATTTCCACCACGCTTTGTTACTTTCCAATACAAAAAGTGCTAAAAATTTCCTGCAGCAGATCGCTGCTCACATTTTCGCCGGTGATTTCCCCCAGGGCTTCCAGGGCGCCGGTCAGGTCTATGGCCAAAAGATCAATTTCCATTCCCGCTTCCGTGGCGGCAAGCAGCTCCTCAAGCGCCTCTTTGGCGCGCGCCAGGGCATTTTTATGGCGAATGGAAGTAACCATTGCACCTTCACCGACAGTGGCAGCGCCTGCAAAAACTGTATCAATAATGGTTTTTTCCAGCAAATCCAGCCCCTCTCCTGTCAGCAACGACATAGGGACAACCGTACGCGGGGCTGCTTTTGCCGCGATTTCTTCCAGTACAGCTTCCTTTTCGGTTAAAAGGTCTGTTTTATTGGCAACAACTATGCAGGGTTTCTCGCCGACAGCTGCCAGCAGCTGCCCTTCTTCCTTCCGAAAGCCCAAAGAGCTGTCCAGGACAAAAAGCACCAGATCCGCTTCCGCCAGCGCTTCCCGGGATCGCTCCACCCCCAGGCGCTCTACTTCATCTTCCGTTGCCCTGATACCGGCAGTATCAATTACTGTCAGCAGGACGCCGCCGAGATTGATGTTTTCTTCGAGCACATCCCTGGTTGTGCCCGGTATGGCAGTTACAATGGCCCGCTGTTCGCGCAGCAATGCATTAAGCAGGGAACTTTTTCCCACATTGGGCAGCCCGATGATTGCCGTCTTCAGACCTTCTCGCAGAATTCTCCCCTGCGTTGCCGTCGCCAAAAGCATCTCCGTCTGCTCCAGGCAGTATTTTGCCTGGGTCAGAATCTCTGCCCGGGCCACTTCTTCCACATCATGATGTTCCGGAAAGTCAATGGAGGCTTCCACACGGGCCAGGAGAGCAAGCAGCCGCCGGCGCAGTTCTTTTACTTCACGGGAAAGCCGGCCCTGCAGCTGTTTCAAGCCCAGTTTCATAGCTGTCTCGCTTTTTGCCCTGATAATCTGGATTACCGCTTCCGCCTGGGCCAAATCAATACGCCCGTTCAAAAAAGCCCTTTGCGTAAATTCCCCCGGTTCTGCCAGCCTGGCGCCGCAGGTCAGAACAGTCTGCAGCGTTTTGGCCAAGGGCATAATGCCGCCGTGGCAATTTATTTCCACCACATCTTCCCTGGTGTAAGTGCGGGGCGCCCGCATAAAAGCAATCAGCGCCTCGTCTATGTGCGCACCCGTCTCAGGATCAATCACATGACCGTAATACAGGCGGTGACTTTGCGGCTCTATTACCGTGCCGGCAAAACTAAAGATTTTTTTCCCAATGGCAAAAGCCGCCGGGCCGCTCATGCGTACTATGCCAATACCCCCTTCTCCCGGGGGTGTGGAAATGGCGGCTATCGTGTCTTCGGCAAGCATCCAACCACCTCCTGAACCCACAAGGCAAAGAAAGAAAAATGCCGCCCTCGGGCGGCGAAAAAACATGCTATTTGGGCGCAATTACCACTTTGCGGTACGGTTCTTCCCCCTGGCTGTATGTGGTCACTGCTTTGTAATCCTGCAAAGCGGTATGAATTATTCTTCTTTCCTGCGGTGTCATAGGTTCCAGGACTATTTCGCGCCGTGTCCTTACCGCTTTTTTCGCCAGGTTTTCCGCCAGTGTGCGCAGTGTTTTTTCCCGCCTTTCGCGGTAATTTTCCACATCCAGAACCAAACGCCCTTCCTGTTCTGGGAAGTGCTTATGATAAATAACATTTAGCAAGTATTGCAGGGCATTTAAAGTCTGCCCGCGTTTGCCTATCAGCATACCCATGCGCTGGCCGCTTACATTTAAGCGCAGTGTTTCCTCGTCCCATTCGCTTTCCACTTCGCCGTCGAGGCCCATTCTTGCCAGAATACCCCTGGTAAATTCAACTAAAAAATATTCCGGCAACAGTTTTTCTGATACGCGGACACGCGCCTGTTTGGAACCGATGAGACCGAACAGTCCGGAGCTCGGCTCCGCCAATATCTCCACTTCCACCCGCTCAATAGGCAGCTCCAACTGTTCCAGTGCTTTTTTAATCGCTTCCTCTACCGTCTTACCCGCAACTTCCACACTTTTCATTCTTCACTGACCGCTCCCTTCACAGGCCGCCGGTTGATGAGCATTTGCTGTCCAATAGAAAGCAAATTGTTGACAACCCAGTACAACACAAGCCCGGCCTGAAAGCTGATGCTTAAATACAAGAGAATCAACGGCATGGTAATCAGCATTGCCTGCTGCGACTTGTCGGTCATCGTCAGTTTCTGCTGCAAAAAGGTTGTAGCGCCGGAAAGCAGGACCAGGATCCAGTAACCGGGATGCGACTGCCATTGTGTAATGCCGTCAACCGTAGTTTTCAAGGCCAGGCGCATGTCTACGCCCAAAAGGAAAAAACTCTGTTCCGCCAGGGGTGGGGGTGATTTTAATAATTGAAAAACTGCCCACAAAATGGGCAACTGGATTAAAAGCGGCAGGCAGCCGGCAGCCGGATTTATATTATGCTTCTTCCACAATTCCAAAGTTGCAGCATTTAGTTTTTCCTTGTCATTTTTATATTTTTCCTGCAGCTTTTTTATTTCCGGTTGTAATTCCTGCATTGCTCTCGCCGAAGCCAGCTGTTTGCTCATTAACGGCCAAGTAATCACTCTGACCAGAATGGTAAGAATTATTATGGACAGACCGTAATTATTTGTAAAATCATTAATAGCCAGCAAAATGGCATTAAGTATTTCCACAAGGGCTCTAATCATGAACGGCCTCCTTTTCTCTGTCCTCTACCGGATCATATCCCCCGGGATGAAATGGATGACAACGCAGCAGACGGCATATAGACATCCATCCTCCCCGCCACAAACCGAAACGCTCCACCGCTTCAATGGCGTACTGGGAACAGGAAGGTGTAAAACGGCAGGTTGGCCTTTTCAGCGGGGAAATATATTTCCGGTAAAAATGCAGGCACAACAGAGCCAGCTTTTTCATTTTCTTCACCTTTTCAATCAACATGCATACTGCTTAATTATTCGGCACTGAAAACAGGCCGCCCCGTTGTAAAACTTTTTCCATTTCGGCGGCGGCCTGCATAAAACTCAACTTTGCTGCCGCAGGCCTGGCGATTACTACCAGATCATACCCCCGGCGCAATTTTCCGGCACAAAGCCTGAAACTTTCCCGCATCAATCTTCTGACCCTGTTTCTTGTTACTGCGTTGCCTATTTTTTTGCTTACGACAAAGCCGACACGGTTTTCACTGTCATTTGTGCGTAACTGATAGAGGACAAAAGCACGTGTTGCCACGGAAGAGCCGTTTTTGAAGACCTGCTGGTATTCATAGTTTTTGGTTATACGTCCTTTTTTTTTCATGTTCTATCAGTTATCATTAAGCAGAAAGCCTCTTTCTGCCTTTGGCTCGCCTTCTTTTTAAAACCAACCGTCCCGCAGCCGTGGACATGCGTCTGCGAAAGCCGTGTATTTTCTTTCTTTTTCTTACCCTGGGCTGAAATGTCCGCTTCATCTGTTCCACCTCCCTAACGGCTGCAAAAAAACAGTTTTCCCAGTCTACATCATTGTGATTATAACTGTTTAAAAATGCACTGTCAAGGCTTGCCACGGGCGTCAGGCAAGGCAAAGCCATAAGCTTTGACAACAATCACACTTGCGGCAAATCTTAACTTTTGTTAAGATAAAGTTGGTATCATGCGATCATTTTTTCCAGCTAATGACAAATACCCAACGGCTGTACACATCCTGTCTGGGAACGTATCATTTTTCTCAGTTGTGGATAATTCAAATTTTGCTGCAGTAAAAAGCCTTACAAAAGGCTATTTTTTCTCTTTTATCCACAGTATATGTGGATAAAGTGCCCTAAATGTGGATAACTCCGTAAAATCAGGATGTTGAGCCTTTTAGTCTGTGAATATTTTTTTCATATAGGAGGTTCAGCAATGGAACAGGATCTGCTGGAAATATGGCAGGCAACTCTGGCGGAAATAGAAAAAAAGATCAGCAAACCTAGCTTCGAAACCTGGCTGAAAACAACCAAGCCTGTTTCTCTTCATAATCAAACCTTGGTGATCAGCGCCCCCAATGATTTCACCAAAGACTGGCTCCAGGCCAGGTATACGGACATCATTGAAAGCAGTCTGCAGGAAGTAACAGACAATACCGTGCAGCAGGTCCATTTTACTACCCCCCATTTTACAGAGGAAAGCAGTTTCTTAAGCAGCGAAGTGGAAGTGATTCCCCTGCCTCGTCAGGACGGACAAGCACCGGCTATGCCATCATCCTGGTTAAATCCCAAATACACTTTTGATACATTCGTCATCGGCAACAGCAACCGTTTTGCCCATGCCGCCGCGCTGGCTGTTTCCGAAGCGCCGGCACGTGCGTATAACCCTCTTTTTATCTATGGCGGGGTCGGGCTGGGCAAAACTCACCTGATGCATGCCATCGGCCATCATGTGCTGGAAATAACTCCTTCCTACCGCGTGCTCTACATTACTTCCGAAAAGTTTACCAATGAATTCATTAATGCCATCCGCGACAATAAAACTGTGGAATTTCGCAATAAATATCGTACGATTGATGTTCTTCTGATTGATGACATCCAGTTTCTGGCAGGAAAAGAACAGACACAGGAAGAGTTCTTCCATACCTTTAATGCATTGCACGAAAGTAACAAACAAATTATTATTTCCAGCGACCGTCCGCCTAAAGAAATCCCCACCCTGGAGGACCGTCTGCGCTCGCGTTTTGAATGGGGCCTGATTACAGATATTCAGCCGCCCGATCTGGAAACAAGAATTGCCATCCTGCGCAAAAAGGCAACCACGGAAAGAATAAATATCGGCAATGATGTAATCCATTACATTGCCAACAACATTGTCACCAATATCCGCGAACTGGAAGGCGCCTTTATTCGCGTCATTGCCTATTCTTCACTGACAAACAGAAAAATTGACATCGCTCTGGCGGAAGAAGCCCTGGAAGGTATTTTATCCAAAACTGCCAAACATAAACTTATCACCATTGATATTATTCAGAGGGAAACTGCTTCCCATTTTGCCTTAAAGCCGGAAGATCTGAAAGCAAAGAAAAGAACAAAAAATGTTGCTTTGCCGCGTCAGATTGCCATGTATCTCTGCCGGGAGCTGACAGACGCTTCATTGCCTAAGATAGGGGAAGAATTCGGCGGACGAGACCACACCACGGTCATGCATGCATACAATAAAATTTCCGCAGAAATGAAAAGCGATGAACAGTTGCGGGCCCATATCGAACAGCTGATCGAAAAAATTAACAATTGTTGATAAGCTGTGGATAACTTGCTTGTTTACTCCTGATAAACAGGGGATAAATTTTTACCGCTTGTGTATATGTGCCGGTTGGGGATAAAAAATACCTCCTTTCCACAGGTCATCCCCAGCAGACGAAGTCCGCCTCCTTCTGCTTTTCCCGTCTTTTGCACATTTTCCACAGCAATTATTACAAATACTGCTGGTTTATTTTTCTTACAACTGACAGCTTGACAGGCTAAGCTATTCTTTCCGTGTCCTTACCAAATTGATCAGAGGTGATCCGCTTGAACATCTCACTCCCGCAAAAAGTTTTAGCTGAACATCTCCAGATTGTCTCCAGAGCAATCCAGCAAAGAAGTCCCATTCCCGTCCTTGAAGGCATACTTTTTTCCTGTGACAAGCAAAAATTGACACTGACATCCACCAACCTGGAAATGGCGATCAGTACCGTCTGCCGGGTTCCGCACGAAGAAGGCGGCCAGGTAGTACTGCCCGGCAAAATTACCGAGATTGTGCGCCGTCTGCCGCAGGAAAGCGTTCATCTGCAGACCCGCGGCGATGGTTTGCTGACAGAAATTACAGGTGGACAGTCGGAATTTGAGCTTTACGGTTTAAGTGCGGCGGATTATCCTGTCATGGAACCGCAGCAATCCGCTTCTGTTCCGATCTGCAGCTTCTCGCTTGCAGCGGAAGAATTGCGCAGGGCCCTGCGTCAGACGCTTTTTGCCACTTCCCAGGATGAAGGCAAGCCTGCTTTTACCGGCGTGTTTTTTTCCTTGTCGGGCAATAAGCTGACCATGGCGGCATCCGATACCTTCCGCCTGGCTGTCACGCATTGCGTCGTACAGAATGCCGGCGGAGAGGGCACCTTTTTAGTGCCGTCCAAAACGCTGCAGGAGGCCGCCCGCATTTTTACGGAAGATGCCGTGCTGCAGGCGAAAGTTTATGACAACCTTTTTACGCTAGCAAGTGAAAATATCCGTTTTACTTCCCGCCTGCTTGATGAAAAATATCCCGATATAGAAAGGGTTATCCCGCAAAAATTCGGCGGCCGTGCCGTCCTGTCCGCTTCCGCCCTGCTGCAGGCCCTGGAGAGAGCATCCCTTTTGGCAGAAGGAACAAACAATGTGGTTTACCTTTCTCTGGGAGACGGTTTGGTAGTCATCAGGGCGGCTTCCAAATACGGCAAAATCCAGGAGACGCTGCCTCTTTCCCTGCAGGGGGAAGGAGTGGAAATTGCCTTAAATGTCCGGTTCCTGCTGGACATGCTGCGGGTAGCGGAAGGAGAGGAATGCACGCTGGAATTTACTTCGTCCTCCCTGCCGCTGATCATGAAGGATTCCCTTTACCCAGACTACCTTTATCTTGTCCTGCCCATTAAAAAGTAGGCCTTGTGAGCAAAGGAGACCGCCTTGCATATCGAATCTTTGCGCTTGCATAATTTCCGCAATTATGGCCGGTTGGAACTGCCACTGGATGAACGGCTGAATTTTTTTGTGGGAGAGAATGCCCAGGGCAAAACGAACCTGCTGGAGGCACTATTTTATGCGGCCACCGGCCGCTCATTCCGCACCAGGAATGACGGGGAACTGGTCCGGTGGGGGCAGGATGGATTTGAAATTGCCGTCCGCGTCGTCCATAAAAGAGGAGCGGAGCAGCTGCACCTGCTTTACCGGCAAAATCCGAAAGAGAAGCTTTACAGCAGCAACGGCCTGCAGCTTTCCCGGTCTGAATACTTAGGGAGGTTTTATCCCGTACTTTTTACCCCGGAAGATTTAGCCATTGTCAAAGGATCGCCGCAGCAGCGCCGAAAATTTTTTGATGAACAGATAAGTAAAATCTATCCCTTGTATGAAGCTGAATTAAAGCGCTTTTCCCGGATTCTCCGACAGCGCAACCGGCTGCTGCGGCAGGGGGAAGGAGTGGTGTCGCCTGAGCTGGAAAGCTGGAATGAACAGTTGGCCGTGCTGGGTGCCAGGATTATGCAGCGCCGCCTGTTTGCCCTGCGCAGGCTGAGTCTCTTGTCCCGCCTTACCCACCGCCGCCTTACCGGTGGGGAGGAAACTCTCGTGCTGCGTTACCGTGCTGCCATACCTTTACAGCAGGGAGCAGGCGAAGCCGAACTTAAAGAAGGGATCCTTGCCGCACTCAGGGAGCAGGCGCGGCAGGAAGCGCGCCTGGGGCAGACGCTGGTGGGGCCGCACCGCGATGATATTGAGTTTCTGATTAATGGCAAGTCGGCACACCTCTTTGCTTCCCAGGGACAGCAGCGGACGCTGGTTTTGGCTCTGAAACTGGCTGAAATTGAATATATCAGAGGGGAAAGCGGAGAATTCCCGCTGCTTCTGTTGGATGACGTATTTTCCGAGTTGGACGCCAGGAGAAGAAAGCTTTTGGTGGAAAGCATTGAAGGCAAAGTGCAGACTATGGTGACGGCTACCGCCGCTGAACGTTTCGCCCTTTTCCGGCGCAGCGGCAGACTGTTTGCCATCACCCGGGGAGAGGTGGTCCCAGGTGAACCATATAGCTGACATTTTGACCAAAACGCTGAAAAAAATGCCCGGCGCCAAAAGAATTACAGAACAAATGCTCATTGATTCCTGGCCCGAGGCGGCAGGCGATTACATTGCCGCCAAAACACAGGCTTTTGCCATGAAGGAGGGAACGCTCCTGGTGCGTGTCAGCGATTCGGTCTGGGCCCAGCACCTTGCCTTACAGAAGCGGGAGCTTATAAAAAAGCTGAATCGCCTGCAGCGAACCAGGATGTTAAAAGATATACGCTTTCTGGTAGGGACCGTCAGGCCTCAGGCAGCGAAGACGGCTGAGAGCGAGCGGAAAAGCCGGCCTGAAGAACCGTTGACTGCGGCGGAGCTGGACGCCATCGAGGCGGCATTTGCGAGAGCTTCCCTGCCGGAGGAACTGGCTGACAGCATGAAAAAAGTTTTTATTGTCGTGAAAAAAAGGCAGAAACGGGCTATGCGGGATGGAGTGCCCGTGTGTGCCAAATGCGGCTTGCCGCTGGTGCAAAAAGTGCAGGAAAGCTATTGCCTGCGCTGTAAAAGCGAAGATTTAGGGCAAAATAGCTAAAAAACGTGAAAATCTGGGGGGGACGAACATGTTTCTGCATATCGGAGGTTCCCGTGTGGTGGCGGCGCAGGATATTGTAGGCATCTTTACCATTGACATTCATGACAGGCAGTGCAATAAAGAATTCCTGCAGAGTGCCAGGCAGCTGGATAAGACGAACGAATTGAGCAAAGAAGAAATCAAAGCATTTATTGTTACAACCGAGGGGGTCAGTTTTTCACCCATTGCCCCCGTAACGCTAAAAAAGCGTTTCCAGGAGCATAACTTGGACAGAGAAAGATAATCGTGGCACTTGGGAGGTAGAAGTGTGTCGGAGGCTTTATACGGACAAAATAACATTTATGATGAATCACAGATTCAGGTCCTGGAAGGCCTGGAAGCGGTAAGAAGAAGACCGGGAATGTATATAGGCTCCACCGGTCCCCGCGGCTTGCATCATCTCGTTTACGAAGTCGTTGATAACAGTATAGACGAGGCCTTGGCCGGATTCTGCAAAAATATTCTTGTTCGTCTGGACAAAGGCAACGTGGTCACCGTGATTGATGACGGGCGGGGTATTCCTGTGGGTGAGCAGGCAACATTGAAAAAGCCCGCCGTGGAGGTGGTGTTGACCGTGTTGCATGCCGGCGGAAAATTCGGCGGGCAAGGCTATAAAGTGTCCGGCGGCCTGCACGGCGTAGGGGTTTCCGTAGTAAACGCCCTTTCTGCCTGGCTGGAAGTGGAGGTATACCGGGACGGAAAGATTCATCATATGCGCTTCGAGCGGGGAAAAACAGTCTCAGAGCTGAAAGTAACAGGTAAAACACGCAAAACAGGCACGAAAATCTCTTTTTTGCCCGACAGTCAAATTTTTGAAACCCTGGAGTTTGATTTTGACACTCTGTCACAGCGCCTGCGGGAGCTGGCCTTCCTGAACAAGGGTATCCGCATAACCTTTGAAGACATGCGCGGAGAGGAAGAAATCAGGGAGGTCTATAAATACGAAGGCGGCATCAGGTCCTTTGTCGAGTACCTTAATAAAAACAGGGAGCCGCTGCACAAAAAAGTAATTTACCTTGAACAGCACAATGCTGAAACAAGCCAAATAGAACTAGCCCTGCAGTATCACACCGGCTACAACGAACTGATCCTGTCCTTTGCCAACAATATCAGGACACAGGAGGGCGGGACCCATGAGCTTGGCTTTAAAATGGCGCTGACCCGCCTTTTCAATGATTATGCCCGGAAGCAGAACCTGCTGAAAGAAAACGAGGCCAATCTAACCGGCGAGGATATCCGCGAAGGTCTTACCGCCGTTATTAGTGTCAAACTCATGGAGCCGCAGTTTGAGGGACAGACCAAGACAAAGCTCGGCAACACGGAAATGCGCGGGCTGGTTGATTCTTTTCTCTACGAAGAACTGGGGACCTTTTTTGAAGAAAACCCGTCCATTGCCCGCAAGCTGATTGAAAAAGCGCTTAGTGCCGCCCGCGCCCGGGAAGCCGCCCGCAAGGCACGGGAACTGGCCAGGCGCAAAAACGCCCTGGATGCGGACACCTTGCCCGGGAAGCTGGCAGATTGTGTCAGCAAGGACCCAGCCATCTGCGAACTCTTCCTAGTGGAGGGAGATTCAGCCGGTGGTTCTGCCAAGCAGGGCAGGGACAGGCGTTTTCAGGCGGTCCTGCCGCTGCGCGGTAAAATTATTAACGTGGAAAAAGCACGCCTTGACAAAATTCTGGTCAATGAAGAAATACGCACCATTATCACCGCCATGGGCACCGGCGTGGGTGCCGACCTGGACCTCACCAAGGCACGCTATCATAAAATTATTATTATGACTGATGCCGATGTGGACGGTTCCCATATCAGGACACTTTTGCTGACCTTTTTCTTCCGCTACATGCAGCCCCTGCTGACTGCCGGCTATGTCTATATCGCCCAGCCGCCTCTTTACCTTTTGCGGAAAAACAAAAAAGAGTATTACCTGTATAATGATGAGCAGCTGGAAAGGCTGCTGGAGGAAATCGGCCGGGACGGCATTGTTTTGCAGCGTTACAAGGGTCTGGGCGAAATGAATCCGGAGCAGCTGTGGGAGACCACCATGGATCCGGAAAAGCGGACGCTCATGCGGGTTACCCTGGATGACGCCCTGCGCGCCGATGAAATATTTACCGTCCTCATGGGCGACAAAGTGGAGCCGCGGCGCGAGTTTATTGAACGCTACGCCCGCCAGGTAAGAAACCTGGACATTTAAGGAGGTGAGGCCCGATGACTGACATTACCCACGGCACCATCCTGCCAAAGCCCATTCATGAAGAAGTAAAGCATTCTTTTCTTGATTACGCCATGAGTGTCATCGTCAGCCGTGCCCTGCCGGATGTGAGGGACGGCTTAAAGCCTGTGCACAGGCGCATTCTTTACTCCATGTTTGAACTGGGGATGACGCCGGACAAGCCGTATAAAAAATCCGCCCGCATCGTGGGGGAAGTACTCGGCAAATACCATCCCCACGGAGAAGGAGCGGTATATGATGCCTTGGTCCGCCTAGCACAGGATTTTTCCTGCCGTTACCCTCTGGTAGACGGCCACGGCAATTTCGGTTCAGTTGACGGCGACCCTCCTGCGGCCATGCGCTATACGGAAGTGCGCATGGCGCCGATTGCCACGGAAATGCTGGCGAATATCGAAAAAGAAACCATTGACTACCGCCCGAACTTCGACGATACCCTGGAAGAGCCGGTTGTCCTGCCTTCCCGCTTTCCCAACCTGCTGGTTAACGGTTCCGCCGGGATTGCCGTCGGGATGGCAACCAACATTCCCCCGCATAACCTGCGCGAGGTTATTGACGCTATTATTTTTTTCATTGACAATCCTGACTGCGAAGACAAGGAACTCCTGAAATATATTAAGGGTCCCGATTTTCCCACCGGCGGACTTATCCTAGGCCGGGAAGGAATCCGCAGCGCTTACCGGACAGGGCGGGGCATTATCAAAACGCGCGCCCTGACACAGATTGAACGTCTGGAAAACGGCAAGGCACGTATCGTGGTGACCGAGCTCCCTTACCAGGTTAATAAGGCCAAGACTCTGGAAAGGATTGCCGAACTGGTCCGGGAGAAAAAAATTGACGGTATTACGGAATTGCGGGATGAATCGGACCGGAGCGGCATGCGCATGGTCATAGAACTGCGCCGGGACGCCAACCATCAGGTTGTTTTGAATCAGCTTTTTAAATTCAGCCAGCTGCAGCAAACCTTCGGCATTATCCTGCTGGCCCTGGTGGACAACAAGCCCCGCATCCTCAAATTGAAAGAGCTTTTATACTATTACCTGGAACACCAGAAAGACGTCATTGTGCGGCGCACCCGCTATGATCTGCGCAAGGCGGAAGAGCGCGCCCATATCCTGGAAGGACTGCGGATCGCCCTGCAAAATATTGATGCGGTCATAAAACTGATCCGTTCCTCCCGGACGGGGGATGATGCCAAGAAAGGCCTGATGGAAAAATTTTCCCTTACCGAGCTGCAGGCCAAGGCGATACTTGATATGCGCCTGCAAAGGCTGACGGGGCTGGAGCGGGACAAACTGGAAGAAGAATACCTGGAGTTGATTAAAAAAATCGCTTATTTGCGCGAAATCCTGGCCAATGAGCGCCTTGTCCTACAAATTATTAAAGACGAACTTACCGTCATCCGCGACAAATACGGCGATGAGCGCCGGACTAAAATTGTGGCGGAGGAAGAAGATCTTCTGGTGGAAGATTTAATTGCGGAAGAAGATATGGTCATTACCCTGACGCACAATGGCTACATCAAGCGCCAGCCTCTTAACACCTATAGGCCCCAGCGCCGCGGCGGCCGCGGTATTACGGCCCTGCAGACAAAAGGCGATGATTTCGTGGAGCATGTCTTTATCGCTTCCACTCATGCCTACCTCTGCTGTTTTACCAACCGCGGCAAGATGTACCGGAAAAAAGTCTACGACATACCGGAAGCGGGACGGCAGGCTCGCGGTACCGCCATTGTCAACCTGCTGGACGTGGAGCCGCAGGAGCAAATAACGGCGGTGATTCCGGTACGTGAATTTGAGGAAGGGCGTTATATGCTCTTTGCCACCAGAAAAGGCCTGGTGAAAAAAACCCCCCTGGAATCTTTTGCTAATACCCGTCGGGGCGGACTGGCCGCCATTTCTCTGCAGGAAGGGGACGACCTAATTGCGGTGCGCCTGACGGAAGGCAGGCACGAGGTGATACTGGTAACAGAGGAGGGCTTGTCCATTCGCTTTGACGAGAGCGACGTGCGCCCCATGGGACGCAGCGCCCAGGGGGTTAAGGGCATCAGTCTGGGGGAAAACGACAATGTGATTGCCATGGAAGTTGTCGAGCCTGGGAGTGACGGGCAGCTCCTGGTAGTAACGGCAAACGGCTACGGCAAACGAACAGACCTTTGTGAATACCGCCTGCAAAACCGCGGCGGCAAAGGCATCTATACTGTCCGTGTTATGCAAAAGAACGGGCCGGTGGTGGCGGCCAAGGTTGTCCGCCAGGGTGATGAATTGATGATCATCACCGCCGGCGGCATCATGATCCGCCAGGATGTGTCCGAAATCTCCGTACAAGGCAGGGTTACACAAGGTGTGACGGTAATTCGCCTCGATGAGGGCGACCGGGTGGTAGCCATGGCCCGGGTTGTGCCTGAAGAAGAGGAAGCATAGGCTGGTGCGGTCATGACTGTGCAAAAAAAGAGACCTCTGTCTGTGCTCACAACCCTTTTATTTTTAGCAATAACCTTCTTTTTGCTGACACAACATTCGCTGCAGCGCACCACTCCCACATACCCGCCGCTGCCGCGCACTTACGATGTGATTGTTGTCGGAGGCGGCCTTGCCGGAGATCTGGCCGCCTTGGCGGCGGCGGAAGCAGGGGTGGATGTGCTCTGCCTGCAAAGCAACGGGAGGATAGGCAGCGCACCTTACCCGCCGCTCTTCTGGGCTGCTGGCACGCCGCAGCAGGCGGAGGCGGAAGTGGAATACCTGCCGGAGACCATGGCCGTGGAGATTTACAAGGGCGGCGGCGAAAGAGGCAGCTTTGCGCAAATCCTGGCACTGTCGCTGGAATCCGCTGCCGGGCTGAAATGGCTGGAAACTCTAAGCGGGGAAGCTTTTCATTTAGCGGACGGCAACGGCCTGCACAAGGCGCATGATGCTTTTATCCATGTTGCAACCTCGAAAATTAGGCAACTGGCTGCCGCCAGAGTGCTCGACTACACTGCTGACTTGCTGCCCCTGCGACTGCTTGTGGCTAAGGAAAAAGTAACGGGGCTGCAGGTTCGCAGCGCCGCCGGCGAAGAGGAGATTTATGCCAGGGCTGTAATCCTGGCGGACGGCGGTTACGGAGCCAACATGGAGATGCTGGCAACTTATGCCAAAGTCACCGGCGTGGCAGCCCGGCTGGACGGCGGCCAGCAGGGGACAGGCCTGAGGTTGGCCTGGGAAGCGGGTGCGCAGACCACGGGGCTTGGCCGCATCGTGCTGCATGCCGTTCTGCCTGCTACCGGTATGCATGTCAGCAATGAAGATGTAGCCAACGCTTTTTTGTTTGCTGAAGGCGGCCAACCTGTCGAAAACAGCGGTGAGATCATTCAGCTTTTGCAGCAGAACAGGGGCCTGCTTTTTGCTGTCTTTAGCGGAGCAAGCAGGGAGGAGAAACTGCCCACAACTGAAGTGGCGGACATTGAGCAATTGGCGGCCGTCCTGGCAGCAGACAAAACCGTCCTGGCGGAGGCGCTGCCCGGGTTGCAGTTCCCCTGCCGAGCGGCTGCGCTTGCCCTGATGGCCTATCTGCCAGGTGGCTTGCTGGTTACGGACAAATACGAGGTCAAGGGCAGCGACGGCCCCATAGACGGTCTCTATGCGGCGGGGGAAGGAACTGCCGGCATCCAGGGCGCCGGCAGCCTGCCGGAATTATATCTGACGGAAGCCGTACTCGGCGCCCGCCTTGCCGGGCGCAATGCGGCGGCGTACGCCAGGCGGTAAGCAGGCGTACGTTTTTCATTTCTCTGGCGCACTTATCACATTTGTGGTATAAGTGTAAAGAAAGATTCTGCAGGAAATGCACCGGCAAGGAGGAGAAAAATGAAATACATAGTCATTTTAGGGGACGGGATGGCCGACTACCCTTTGCCTGAACTGGGAGGAAGAACTCCTCTGGCGGCCGCCCGCAAGCCGTGTATGGATGAACTGGCTGCCCGGGGGATCATGGGTATGGTGAAAACTGTGCCGGATGGGATGCCGCCGGGCAGCGATACGGCAAATCTCTCCGTCCTTGGTTATGACCCGCAAAAGTATTACAGCGGCCGTTCTCCCTTTGAAGCTGTCAGCATGGGCATTGCCCTGACGGAAGCGGATATTACTTTCCGCTGTAATTTTGTCACCCTTGCGGAAGCCGACACCTACACTGCACGGGTGATGCTTGATCACAGCGCGGGAGAAATAACCTCTGCGGAAGCGCATGAACTGCTGACGGCTATACAGGACAGGCTGGGTACGGAGGAGCTGGTCTTTTACCCCGGTGTAAGCTACAGGCACCTTTTAGTCTGGAAAAACGGGCCCGGTGACTGGAAACTGACACCGCCTCACGATATCCTGGAAAGACCTATTGGCCCGCACCTGCCGGCCGGCCCTCACGCCGCCAGGATCCGCGCCATGATGGAAGAAAGCTTGGCCCTGCTTGCAGATCATCCCGTCAACCGCAGGCGCAGGGAGCAGGGTCTTAACCCGGCCAATGCCATCTGGATCTGGGGAGAAGGGAGAAAACCGGCCCTTTCACTTTTCCGGGAAAAATACGGCCTGCGGGGCGGCGTGATTTCTGCCGTGGATTTAATTAAAGGCATCGGCGTTTGTGCCGGGCTGGAAGTAATACCGGTTGCAGGTGCCACCGGCAATCTGGATTCAAATTTTGAGGGCAAGGCACAGGCAGCCCTGGCGGCCCTGGCGCAGGGCATGGACTTTGTTTATATACACGTGGAAGCCCCGGATGAATGCGGGCACAGGCAGGAAAGAGACAATAAAATAAAAGCCATAGAATATATTGACAGGCGTGTGCTGCAGCCCATAAGGGACGGGCTGGAGGCGGCAGCCGTTCCATACCGGCTTTTGCTTTTGCCGGACCATGCCACGCCCCTTTCTGTGCGCACGCACACGGCGGATCCGGTGCCTTTCCTGCTTTATGACAGCACAAGACAGGAGCACAGGGAAGGCATGGCCTTTACGGAAAAAAATGCCGCGGCCACGGGGCTGTTTGTGGCGGAAGGACACAGGCTGATGGACATATTCCTGCAACAGGGAGGATTGTATGATGAAGCAGCTGCTTTATAAAAGCACCCGCGGGGAAGGCGGCGTTGTTGACGCTGCTGCCGCCATTTTGCAGGGCATAGCGCCGGACGGGGGATTATATGTGCCTGCGGCTATTCCTGCCGCCGCGTGGCCGCTGGAGGAGCTGGCGCAGCTTACTTACCAGGAGCTGGCCTGCCGCATTTTATCCCTCTATTTTACCTGTTTCAGCCGGGAGGAGATCAAGGAAGCGGTAAATAAAGCTTACGACGCTAAATTTGCCGTCCCGGAAATTGCACCGCTTGTTACACACAATAATATCCACTTCCTGGAGCTTTTTCACGGCCCCACCCTGGCTTTTAAGGACATGGCACTGTCCATCCTGCCGCATCTCCTGAAACTGGCGGCGGAAAAACTTGGCACCGGCAAAGAAATAGTCATCCTGACCGCTACCTCGGGCGATACGGGCAAGGCGGCCCTGGAAGGGTTTGCAGGTGTGGCGGGAACGCGTATTATCGTCTTTTTCCCGCAGCATGGCGTGAGTGAAGTCCAGAAAAGGCAGATGATAACCCAAACGGGTGACAACACCCATGTCATCGGGATAGAAGGCAATTTTGACGATGCCCAAAGCGGCGTCAAGGCCATGTTTACGGATGAAAGCCTGCGCCGCCGCCTGGACAGCCACGGTTATCTCTTTTCCTCGGCCAATTCCATTAATATCGGCCGCCTGGTTCCGCAGATCGTTTACTATTACTGGGCGTACCTGCAGCTTGTCCGCAAGGGCGCCATTGCCGCCGGGGAGGCGGTGAATATGGTGGTACCGACCGGCAATTTCGGCAATATTTTGGCCGCCTGGTATGCCCGCAGTATGGGGCTGCCGCTGGCCAGGCTCATCTGCGCCTCCAACAGCAACAATGTGCTGTTTGACTTTTTTACCACCGGCGTTTATAACCGCAGGCGCCCGTTTTACGTGACCATTTCTCCTTCTATGGATATTCTCGTCTCCAGCAACCTGGAACGCCTCCTGTATCATGCCGCAGGTGAAAACAGCCAACTTGTCCGTTCGTGGATGGAAGATTTGGCCCAAAAAGGTGTCTATACCCTCCCGCCGGAGGTCCAAAACAGGCTTAATGCTTTTGCCGCCGGCTATGCCTCGGAGGAGGAGACAAAGGAAGCCATCCGCAGCTTGTATGCCGCTTCCGGTTATCTCGTGGATCCGCATACGGCAGTGGGCGTCTTTGTCCTGGAAAAATACAGGCAAGAAAGCGGCGACAGCCTGCCGGCAGTGGTTGCTGCCACCGCCAGTCCGTATAAGTTTCCCGGCGCAGTTTTGTCCGCCCTGGATCCGCAGTTTGCCGGCCAGGATGACTTTGCCCTTTTCGGAGAGCTGGCAAAAGTGACGGGCATTCCCGTGCCTCCTGCCGCCGCGGGCCTGGAAAAGCGGCCAGTTGTGCATACCACGGTATGCCGGCGGGAGGAAATGCAGCAGGTTGTGGAAGACATTCTTGGCCTGGCCGGCAGGTAAGGGGGAGTGGGCAAGTGCTGCGCTTTTGCGATTTTCCCTACAAACGCCCCGCCTTTGACTCCTTCCGGGAGGAATTCCTTGGCCTGCTCAGGCAGTTTGCCAAGGCTGTCACGGCGGACGCCCAGGCAGAAATTATCGGACAGATCAATCTCAGGCGCAATTACTATGAATCATTGTCCAGTCTCGCCCATATCCGCCATACCATCAACACGCAGGATAAGTTTTATGCGGCGGAACAGGAATTCTTTGATGAGACCGACCCGCTGTACGCAGAGCTGGTTACTGAATACTACCGCGCCCTGGTTGCTTCTCCCCACCGGGATGAATTGTCCCGGCGCTGCGGCAGGCAGCTTTTCACCCTGGCGGAAATGGCGCTGCGCACATTTTCCCCGTCGGTCATAACACTATTGCAGCAGGAAAACAAACTGAAAAGCAGCTATAAAAAACTGCTGGCATCGGCAGCCATCCCCTTTGACGGGGAAAAGAAAAATCTTTCCCAGTTGATACCCTACCAGCAGTCGCCGGACAGGGCAGTCCGCCGGGACGCCGCAGAAGCCCGGTATCAGTTTTTTGCCGAGCACCTGGCAGAGTTTGATGATATTTATGGGCGGCTGGTGGCCGTCCGCACGGAAATCGCCGGACGCCTGGGGTTTGAAAGCTTTATCCCCCTTGCCTACCTGCGGCGCAGCCGTTCAGACTACACGGCGCGGGATGTGGCATATTTCCGCCGGGAAATTGAGCGCCACACGGTGCCGGCGGCATCCGCCCTGCGCAAAGAACAGGCGGAACGCCTGGGGCTTGCCTCCCTGAAATATTATGACGAACCGCTTTTTTACCCGGAGGGCAACCCCGCCCCCGTCGGGACGCCGGAGGGAATCCTGGCGCAGGGGCGGGTCATGTATGAAAAATTGTCACAAGAAACCGGGGAATTTTTCCGTGAAATGACGGAACGGGAGCTTTTGGACCTTCTGTCGCGGGCAAACAAGGCTCCGGGAGGCTATTGTGACTACCTGGCCGCCTTTCAGGCTCCTTTTATTTTTGCCAATTTCAACGGCACCGCGGACGATATTGACGTGCTGACACACGAGGCGGGCCATGCCTTCCAGGTTTGGCTCGGCCGTTACCGGGAAATGCCGGAATATCATTTTGCCACCATGGAAGCGGCGGAAATTCCGTCCATGGGCATGGAGTTTTTTGCCTGGCCGTTTATGGAGCTTTTTTTCGGTATACGGGCGCCGCTTTACCGCTTCCGGCACCTGTGCGAGGCCTTGCTTTTTCTGCCCTACGGTGCCCTGGTGGATCGTTTCCAGCATGAAGTCTACACCCGGCCGGAACTTAGTGGTGCGGAGCGCCGTCGGCTGTGGCGCGCATTGGAGCGAAAATATCTGCCGCACCGCGACTATGACGGCCATCCTTTCCTTGAGGGCGGCGGCTTCTGGTTCCAGCAGGGGCACATTTTTGACACGCCTTTTTATTACATTGACTATTGTTTAGCCCAAGCCTGTGTTTTCCAGCTATGGCAGCGTGCCTGCACCGACCGGGACGGCGCCTGGCGGGATTACCTTGACTTCTGCCGCGCCGGCGGCAGTTTGCCGTTTCTTGAGCTTTTGCCCCTGGCGCACCTGTCTTCACCCTTTGCCCCCGGGACGGTAAAGCGTATTACAAATGCCGTCTGCGGCTGGCTGGAACAAAACCGTCCATAAAGAACACCAGGGCGGCATTGCGGGTGCCCGGAGCGCTTGCTTCCGGCGGCTTTCGCTGCCTTAGATCTGCCGCCGGCAGAAGCCGGGCGAAGGCTAAATGATACCGGCTGTGGCAATGCGGCATCTGCTGGGCACATCAGGGCCGGTGGCGGACGGAGAGAGCGGCGTTTGCAGCGCCGCTTTTTTTTTGCCAATTTTACCCTCCCGGCAAGAGTTTTTGGCAAGGCGCAGGAATTGTGGAAACAACCGTCGAATTAGCAAGGAAAATCGGAGCAAAGGGGTTTTGCACGTGAAGCGCTATCTAGGCATTATCATGCTCACTCTTTGCCTGCTGTTCGTTTGCGGAATTTTTACTTCATCCGCCTTTCCCGGTTCCGTCCTTGCGGAAAAAGAAAACCTGGCGGCGCAAACCGGGGGACAGGCGGCTGTAGAAGGGGGAGCACCGGCAGAAGACGTGGCAGCGAGCTGGGATGCAGCCGGTACATACGGCCCGACGGAAGGTCTTTACAGCATCAACGGCAATGCAGCCGTTGCTGCGGCCGGCGTGGAACTGCAAAACACAGTGATAGAAGGTAATCTGTACGTGCAGCCCCAGGTCGGCAACGCCTCCCTGACGCTGAACAATGTGATCGTTGCCGGCACGCTTTACCTTTACGGCGGCGGCAGCATTACCATCAGGGACGGCCAGATCAACCATCTGGAAATTGACAATCCGGCCAATGCTACTTCTGTTTTTACCGAAGGCGGCGCTGCCGTGTGGAGCGTGCGGGTCAAAACGGAAGGGCAGCTGGTGGAAAAAAGCAGCGAGGATTATATGGGCTTTGGCCATGTCTACAGTTCAACCCAGGATACGTTGACGCTTTCCGGGCACTTCCCCACGGTAACCGTGGAAAACCTGAAAGGTGCTGTCAATGTTCTTTCCGGATACATTGGCAAGGTTTATATGGAATCAAAGGCTGCAGGATCTGTTTTGACTCTGGGTGAGCATGTCCATGTGGATGTGCTGGATTTGGTTTCTGCAGTGGCTGTAAAGGGCAAGGGAACAATTGGCCTGGCCGTCGTCCTGGCGGACGGTTCGGAACTGGAAATGGACGCCGCCGCATATGAATTTGCGGAAGGCAAATCCATTCTCGTCGGCGGTGCCGTTGTTGATGCCACGGGCAAACAAACCGTCACCCTGGCGCCGCTCGACGATGTGGTCCTCAATCCCGGGGCTTCCACAACAAAGCAGCTGGCAGTAACGCCTGCGGATGCTATTGTTACGGTTAAATCAAGCAACACGGATGTGGCTGCGGCGGAGGTTGCCGGCAGTTCCGTCACCATCCGCTCCCTGGCTGCCGGGCGGGCCACCATTACTGTTACGGCGGAAAAAGCCGGTCACATTGCCGCCAAGCAGTCTTTCACCGTGACAGTAAATACGCCGGAGCTGCCCAAAGTTATTGTGCAGGCCATTGACAACCTTACCTTGGAAAAAGGGAAAAGCGGCACCAGACAAGTGGTGGCAAAACCGGCCGATGCCGAAATTACGGTCAGCTCCAGCAATACGGAGATAGCCGTGGTGGAAGTCAGCGGCACCACCATCACGGTTACGGGCAAAGCTGCCGGGACGACCAAAATTACCGTGATAGCCAAAAAATCCGGCCATACCAGTGGTCGCGCCACTTTCAGCGTTACCGTCAAGGCGCCGGAGCCGCCGCCGCCACCTCCCACACCAGACTTTGATTTTGCGACGGCAGAAGAAGGCATTGTGGAGCCGGGTAAAGTCTTGGCCGTTGTGACGCTCAAAGTAAACGATCCCGAGAATTACATCGTAAAAATGTCGGACGGAACAGTGCTGGTCAGGCGCTTTGACAATGTGTTCAGTGCCACGGTGAATAAAGAGATTGCCAAGAAAAGCAACGTCAGGATCAGCAAGAAATAAATCTGCAGCCCGCAAAGGGGTGAGAAACGGTGAAGAGCTTGCCGGGAACGGGTAAAACACTGCTTTTGCTTGTCCTTGCCGCCTGCTGCCTGCTGCTTAGCGGCGCTACCGCCCAGGCGGCGGCAGTTACGTCCGTTGTGACTAGAGACAACCAGAATACTGATTATATATATAATTATGAGGATGTTCTCATTTCCTACACCAGAAAAGTGGTGGGGCAGAAAGCACTCCTGTTTGATGATTACAGGAGCAAGAAAGTTGTAGCCGTCTCCTCGGCAAAAAGCGGCTACATCGATTATGAAGACGTGCTGACTGCCTACACGAAAGCTGTTGTGCAAAAAACACCGTTTGACCTGGTGCAGTACATAGAAAGCGGCACAGCCAAAAAATATGCCTTTAGCCCCGTGGTCAGGACGGTGCGGGAAGAAAACATGCAGCTGGTTTTTACCGCCTGGCAGCCCCCGGGAAGCAGCACGCCGCTCACTGAAATCAATGCCATTGCGGAAAGCGGCGCCATGCGTCTTGCCTTGGTCAATCATGCCAAGGAGCTGGGGCTGGATCTGACCGCTTTCAACCAGCTAAACAATTACGGTCAAAACCAGGCGGCTTGGGCCGTAATTCTGGGCAGGCCGCCGGCAGGCTTCGCCGATGTTGCTGCCCTGCAGAATGTTTTTACGGCGGTGGTCAATACCTGCCTGTCAATGCAGGCGGAAGCACTGGCCGTGGTTAATGCGGCGGCCGCTCCGGCGGACATGCGGGCGGCAATTACTGCCAAAGCGGAGATCCTGGAATTTAATCTGTCCGGTTTTGAATACCTGACTGCGGACAAGCAGGAAGTCTTTTTGCAGATCATGATTAACAGCAGGCCTTTTGCCACGGCGGAAGCAGCCCGGGTCGCTTTTGTCAACGCCATGCAGTCCGTAGGCGTGGAAAAGATCATTACTTACGAAAACTTTGATTATACTTTCAGTGATGCGGTTGCCTTGCAGATGGCCAGAAACCCGCAGACTGACCTGTTGGACGGCACGTGGAAGACTGCCGACCGCAACCTGGTGGAATGGTTTCTCAATGTGAACAATTTTGTGGAAGATATGCTGCCTGCCGCCATTGTTAAATTTAACGGCGTGAGGATGCGCACAGGCCCGGGCACCGATTTTGACATCATCAGGAGTTTCAATGCCGGAGAAGGCCCGTACTTTATTATCAACCAGGCGGAGGACAGCGAAGGATACACCTGGTTCCGGCTGCTGACAGAATATCGCGTCGGCTGGATCCGGGGAGATTTGCTGACACTGACGGAAAAGAAAGGTGAAGGCATTTACCAGTTCCTGGTGCTTTCCGGCACAACCAATGTCATCCCGGCGGAAGTCAATGAGAAAATCCTGAAAGGGAAAGGCATCCTGGAAGGGAAAGCCGACGCTTTTATCACGGCGGCGCAGCAGTTTAACATCAATGAAATTTTCCTCATCTCCCTGGCGCTGCATGAAACAAAAGACGGCACCAGTGAACTGGCCAACGGCGTCGAATATAACGGCCAAATTGTCTACAATATATACGGTGTCGGGGCTCGCGACCAGGACCCGACCCGGCTGGGCGCCGAATATGCCTACAACCACGGCTGGTTTACGCCCGAGGCGGCTATCATCGGCGGCGCTGAATTTGCCGCTACCAACTATATTCACCACCCGCTCTACAAACAGGATACGCTGTATAAAATGCGCTGGAACCCGGCCAACCCCGGTACCCACCAGTATGCCACCGACATTGGCTGGGCGGCCAAGCAGGTGAAAAAGATCAAAGAACTGTATGATCTCTGCTCCTCATATATCCTGCGCTTTGCCATCCCGCGCTACAGGTAAAAAAGCGGCCCTTGCGGGCCCTTTTTTTTCGCCGGCATTTTGCCGGGACATTTTTTTTGTTGTATACTGAGAAGAGACTGCAGGAACATAAGCGGCAAGCTCCTGCGGAGTGTCTGCCCGGAAAACAGCTTTGCCCGTTTAATTGTCGTTCTGAACCGGGAAGCCGGAAATACCGGCACCGATGCAGCAGGGCAGCGCCAGGTGCGCTTTGCGGCTGAAACCGGCACGGTTATGCGGAGGGAGATTATGCGACAGGTTTATCTTGACAACAGCGCCACGACGGCTGTGCTGCCGGAGGTGGCGGCGGAAATGCAAAAAGTTTTGCTTGATGCTTATGGCAATCCTTCCTCGCTGCACACCATGGGGGTGGAAGCGGAGCGGATTAAAAACGCCGCACGACGTATTTTGGCGGAAGCATGCGGCGGCAGGGAGGAGGAGCTGATTTTTACCTCCGGCGGCACCGAGGCGAACAATCTGGCGGTAAAAGGAGTCGCCAGGCGCCTTAAGCGGCGGGGGAGGCACCTGATCACCACCCAGGTGGAACACCCTTCCGTCCTGTATGCCTGCAGGGCGCTGGAGGAGGAAGGCTTTAGCGTTACTTACCTGCCCGTGGATGGTACGGGGCGCGTTCGGCTTGACGCCCTGGAGGAAGCTTTGCAGGAGGATACGCTGCTTGTCAGCGTCATGCATGTCAACAACGAAACGGGCACTGTGATGCCGGTGGCCGAGATCGGGCGGCTGGTTAAGGAAAAGGCCCCGGAAGCGCTTTTTCATGTGGATGCAGTGCAGTCTTTCGGCAAGCTTCCCGTCTCGGCCGGCGACTGGCAGGCGGATTTAATTACCATTTCCGCCCATAAGATCCACGGCCCCAAGGGCTGCGGCGCCCTGTGGCGCAGGGCGGGCGTTCCGCTGGCACCGCTTTTCCACGGCGGCGACCAGGAAGCAGGCCTGCGCCCGGGAACGGAAAATATGGCGGGCATTGCCGGTTTTGCTGCCGCGGCCCGTCTTGCCCTCGCGGAGCAGTCAAAAAGGGCGGCCGGGCTTGCCCGGCTGAAGGAATTTTTCCTGCGGGCTGTTTTTGCAGCCATTCCCGATATAACGGTTAACAGCCCCAAGGAGGCCGCTCCCCATATCGTCAGCATCACTTTCCCCGGGGTAAAAGGCGAGGTGCTGGTGCATGAACTGACAAGATGGGGGATTTATGTTTCCACCGGGTCGGCCTGCCATTCCCGCCGGGCAGACCCGAGCCATGTGCTCCTGGCCATGGGGAGAACCCCGAAAGAAATTGAAGCGACATTGCGTTTCAGCTTTTCACCGCTGAATACGGAGGCGGAACTGGAGTATACTGTGGAAAAACTGCAGCAGGCGGTGGCTCACTTGCGCCGCCTGACACGGAGGAAATAGCGGATGCTGTATCTGATTCGTTACGGTGAAATCGGCCTGAAAGGGAAAAACCGCCGTTTTTTTGAAAACACCCTCACAGCCAATATGCAAAGAGCTCTGCGGGACATTCCCGGCTGCAGCGTTCGGCAGGCCCATACACGCAATTATGTGGAGGTGCCGGACGAAAGCAGCCGGGAGGTGGAGGAACGCCTGCAGAAGGTTTTCGGTATAGTTTCCCTTAGCCCGGTGGCAGTGGCCCCGCTGGACCTGGAAGCTATCAAGGCCGTGGCCTTGCAGGAGTTTGCCAAAACGGCGCGGCCCGGTTTAAGTTTTAAAGTCAATACCAAGCGGGCCAATAAACGTTTTCCCGTGCCTTCCCAGGAAGTCAGCGCAGCTGTCGGCGCCCACCTGCTGCGCAACCTGCCCGGCCTGACCGTTGATGTCCATACACCGCAGGAAGTGCTGGATATAGAGATCCGGGAAGAAGAAGCCTACCTTTATACAAAAAGGATCCCGGGCCCCGGCGGCCTGCCCGTGGGTGTATCCGGGAAAGGCCTGCTTTTGCTTTCCGGCGGTATTGACAGTCCGGTCGCCGGCTGGATGATGCTGAAGCGCGGTGTGACCCTGGAAGCGCTGCATTTTCACAGCTACCCTTATACCAGCGAGCGGGCGAAAGAAAAAGTATTTGACCTGTGCCGCCGACTTGCCGTCTACGGCGGTAGGATTGTGCTGCATGTGGCGCCTTTCACGGAAATTCAGACGGAATTGCGCCTCAAGGCGCCGGAGCGGCTGACAGTAACCTTGATGCGGCGTATGATGCTGCGCGTGGCGGAACGTCTGGCGGTCCGGCGGAAGGCGCTGGCCCTGATTACGGGCGAGAGCCTAGGCCAGGTGGCCAGCCAGACCATGGAAAGCATCAATGTCATTGAGCGGGTGGCCACGCTCCCGGTCCTGCGCCCCCTTATCGGCATGGACAAGCAGGAAATTACGGAAATTTCCCGCCGGATTGAAACCTACCCCATCTCCATCCGCCCGTATGAAGACTGCTGTACCATTTTTCTGCCCGATTATCCGGCCATCCGCCCGCGTCCGGCGGATGTGGAAGCGGCGGAAGCAGCCTTGGCTATTCCCGCCATGGTGGCGGACTGCCTGGCAAATACGGAAACGCATGAAATAGGGGAAGACCGGTGACAGAACAAGCGCTTAAGCGGCAGGAGACTGTCGCTTTTTTTTTCCATTTTTTCCGTGCCAAGCGGCCTGGAAAGGTGCTAAAATCGGGCATCTAGTTTAAAAACAACTGGAAACCAGAATATGTGAAATAAATAACAGCATTTTCCTCCTGTTTACCGAATGGTGTATACATGTTATACTTGATTTTGAAATACTGCTGCGTGTATTCAGGGTAAGTTTACGTGAAAGGAGAACTGGAAGTGTTTTCACGGGCATACCTTTTAATTACTGTACGGGATGAGTGGAAGGCCGGGAAGTTTCCGGAGGCGGTTGCCGCTGTGGCGGAACTGGCCGAAGCTGATTTTGCCGATCCTGTTGTTGGCGATGCTGATATCGTGGCCATGATCGCAGCGGAGATGCCTGAAAGCGTTGCCGAAAAGGCGGCTGCGCTGCCCTGTGTCGAGGACGTCAGGATTTTAAAAATAGTCTCAGCCCGGGAGCGCCACCGTTCCTTGCGACAGGAATTGCTGCAGAAACTTGCGCGGTAACCCGGCAGAAATTCTGGGTTAAAGGAGTTAAATGTATGAGCAGAAAAAAGAACACTGCTGTGACTGAGAAGGACCCCGTTGAGATTATCGATGCAATTGTCCGCAAGCATAGTGTTGACAGAGGGGCGACTATTCCCATCCTGCAGGAAATCCAGCAAACTTTCGGTTATATAGCCCCGGAAGCCATTACCAGGATTTCGGACCTGACAGGCATTCCGGAAAGCGAAATCTACAGTATTGCCACCTTTTACGCCCAGTTTCGCCTGCAGCCGGTGGGCAAATATATCATCAGCGTCTGCCACGGCACGGCCTGCCACCTGGCCGGGGCGGAAAAAATCAGCGATGCATTTGAGCATGCGACAGGAGCCAAGGCGGGCGGGACAAGCGAAGACGGCCTTTTTACCCTGGAAAAAGTGGCCTGCCTCGGCTGCTGCAGCCTGGCGCCCGTGGTGAATTTCAACAACGAAACGCATGCCCGCGTTACGGCGGATAAGGCGCAGGCGCTGGTCAAAGCGGCACGTGCAGCGGCTGCCAAAGAAAAATCACCCAAGGGGGAAAGCCAACATGGAAAACAAGAAGTATAAAGTCCGGGTTGGCCTCAGCACCTGCGGCATCGCCGCCGGTGCCGGCAAAACTTACGATGAAATTGTGCCCCTCCTGGCAGCCTGCGGGATAACCCCGGAAAAAACCGGCTGCATGGGCATGTGCTACTGTGAACCGCTGGTGGAAGTGATTGACAGTGAGGGCAAAAGCTATGTTTACGGCAATGTGACGGCGGACAAAGCTGCGAGAATTGTGGAAGAGCATATTAAAGGCGGCCATCCGGTCACAGAGCTTCTGGTTTTAGGCACGGATGCCGAAACAGAACATGCCCCCTTTATTGCCAAGCAGCACCGCGTGCTGCTGAAACATCTGGGCAAAATCAATCCGGAAAGCATTGACAGCTACCTTGAGGTAGGCGGTTACGAAGCCTTGACCAAGGTGCTTGGCAGCATGACGCCAGAAGAAGTAATTGCCGAAATTGGCGCCGCCGGGCTGCGCGGCCGCGGCGGGGCGGGCTTCCCCACCCACTTGAAATGGAAATATACCCGGGAAGCGGCAGGCGAGCAGAAATATATCGTCTGCAATGCGGACGAGGGGGACCCGGGCGCCTTTATGGACCGCAGCCTCCTGGAGAGCAATCCCCACAGTGTCCTGGAGGGCATGATTATTGCCGGTTATGCCATCGGGGCAACGGCAGGCTACGTTTACTGCCGGGCCGAATATCCCCTTGCCATCCGCAATTTGCGCACAGCTATCGCCGCCGCCGGCGAACGCGGGTACTTGGGCAAAAATATCCTGGGTTCAGGCTTTGACTTTTCCGTACAGATCCGGGAAGGAGCAGGGGCTTTTGTCTGCGGCGAGGAAACGGCCCTTTTAATGTCCATTGAAGGCAAACGCGGCATGCCCCGTTTCCGGCCGCCCTATCCGGCACAGAAAGGCCTCTTTGGCCGCCCTACCTGTATTAACAACGTGGAAACGCTGGCCAATGTTCCCTATATTATCAGGGAAGGCGCCGCCTCCTACAGCCGCCTGGGCACGGAAAACAGCAAAGGAACGAAAGTATTTGCCCTGGCCGGCAAGGTAAAACGCGGCGGCCTGGTGGAAATCCCCATGGGACTCACCATTAATGAGATAGTTTTTGACATCGGCGGCGGGATTTCCACGGGCAAAAAGTTTAAGGCCGTCCAGACAGGCGGCCCTTCCGGCGGTTGTATCCCCGCCAGCCTGGGCGACACGCCTGTTGACTATGACTCACTGAAGGCCATCGGCGCCATCATGGGTTCCGGCGGTATGCTGATCATGGATGAAGATACCTGCATGGTTGATGTGGCCCGTTATTTCCTTACCTTTACGTGTGACGAATCGTGCGGCAAGTGCACTTTCTGCCGGACGGGCACCAAAAAAATGCTTGAAATCCTAAACAGGATCACGGAAGGCAAGGGGACGGAAAGCGATCTCGACCTCCTGGAGGACTTGGCCAAACAAGTGATGGCAGGCTCTCTCTGCGGCCTGGGACAGACTGCTCCCAACCCGGTCCTGACAACCCTCAGGTATTTCCGCGATGAATACCTGGCCCATGTACGGGATAAACGCTGTCCCGCCAAGGTCTGCAAAGCGCTTATCCATTATCTCATTCATCCTGAGGCCTGTGTTGCCTGCGGCGCCTGCCGCCGCAACTGTCCGGTCGGCGCCATCACCGGGGCCAAGCAAACTCCCCATGTCATCAATCAGGATCTTTGCATCCGCTGCGGGCTCTGCTTGAACAGCTGCAAATTCAATGCCATTGAGGTTGCATCCGGTGCTCCGGAACCGCAAGAGGCATAGTAGCAGTTATTCTTCGAAATAAATGAGGTGTAAAAATGCCAAAAGTGCAAATTTGGATTGACGGAAAAGAGATTTGGGCCGAAGAAGGCAGTAACCTGTTGGAGGCTGCTCTTGCCGCCGGGATTCATATTCCCCATCTCTGTCATGACCCGCGGTTAAAACCGTTTGGCTCCTGCCGCTTATGCTTTGTGGAAATAGAAGGCGGCCGCGCGCCTGTTCCCGCCTGCGGCCAGGTGGTGACGCCGGGCCTGAAAGTTACCACGGAGAATGAAACAATCAGGAAGCTGCGCAAAACGGCGCTGTCCCTGCTGATGACCGAACACTGCGGCGACTGTATTGCCCCGTGTCAGCTGGCCTGCCCCGCCCATATTGATATCCAGGGCTATATAGCCCACATTGCCAACGGCAGGCGGGACGCGGCCGCAGCCCTGATCAGGGAGCAAATGCCTTTTGCTTCCGTCTGCGGCCGTGTCTGCCCCCGTTTCTGTGAAGATGCCTGCCGCCGCAACATTGTGGATGAGCCGGTGGCTATTTGTGCCCTAAAGCGTTATGCCGGCGACTTTGACCTGGAGAATTTTAACAGTTATGCCGCCACCCCCCTGCCCGACACCGGCAAGCGCGTGGCCGTAGTGGGCGGCGGCCCCGCCGGTCTGACGGCGGCCTATTACCTGGCCCTGGCGGGCCACCGGGTTACTGTTTATGACAGGGGGCCCGAGTTGGGTGGCATGCTGCGTTACGGGATTCCCGAGTACCGTCTCCCCAAGGCGATCCTGGACCAGGAAATCAAGCTGATCACCGACCTGTGCGCGGAAGTCAGGCTGGGGCAGGTGTTGGGCAAAGACTTTACCCTGGATGAGCTGCGGCAAAGTTATGATGCAGTCTTTCTCGGTCTTGGCAGCCAGGCTGCGCAGATGCTGGGCCTGCCCGGAGAAGACTCTCCCGGCATCTTGAACGGCATCGGCTTTTTGCGCGCCGTGGTGGAAGGCAATGCCCCCGACCTGGGGCGCAATGTGGTGGTAGTGGGCGGCGGCAATACCGCCATGGACGCCGCCCGGACTGCTCTTCGCCTGGGCGCGGAAAAGGTAACTGTTGTCTACCGCCGTAGCCGGGAAGAAATGCCGGCCAATATGCAGGAAATAGAAGAAGCGGAAGAGGAAGGCGTTAAATTCCTGCTGCTTGCCAACCCGCAGGGCTATGTCTGCCGGGAGGGCAAGCTTGAGGAATTGGAATGCATCCGGATGGAGCTGGGCGAACCGGATGCTTCCGGCCGCCGCCGGCCGGTGGCCATCAAGGGATCCGAATTCACCATTCCGGTGGATACGGTGATTCTTGCCATCGGCCAGACACTGGAAAAAGAAACGGCGGCCACGTGCGGGCTGGAACTGTGCGACCGGGGGAACCTGCAGGCTGATCCCCAAACGGGTGCTACCTGCCAGGAAGGAGTCTTTGCCGCCGGGGACTGCGTCACCGGACCGAAAACGGTGGTGGAAGCGGTAGGAGCCGCCAAACGCGCCGCCCTGGCCATTGACCAGTATCTGCGCGGTGAACCGGTTGTCCCCGCCAAAGAAGAATTCAACTGCACCATGGGCGAAAACTGGGAGGACATTGACCCGGCGCTTTTTGCCGACAGGGAAAAGCTGTCCAGGCAAAGCGAAACTATCCTGCCGGCGGCGGAACGGAAAGCCGACTTCAGGGAGTACAATCTGGGACTGACCCGGGAGGCGGCCCTCAGGGAAACAAAACGCTGCCTCTCCTGCGGCTGCCAGGATGCTTTTGACTGTGAGCTGCGCCGTCTCTGCGGCGCATACGATGTGGACATTAAGGTGCTGGGCACACATGAAAAACGCTATGACGTTGTCAGCGGCGACTACCTGGTGCAGGATGCCAACAAATGCATTCTCTGCGGCAACTGTGTACGTATTTGCCAGGAAGTGCAGGACAGCGGCGCCATGGGCTTCGTCAACCGCGGTTTTGAGACCACGGTTCGGCAGTTTCAAGGGCCGGCGCTGTCCCGGTCCCGGCTTGACGCGTACGGCCTCTGCATTTCCGCCTGCCCCACAGGCGCTCTTGTCGCCGCACAGCCTTTTGCCAAACCGGGACCCTTTAAGGCGGAAAAAGTGGTGGCCACCACCTGCACCCGCTGCAGCATGGGCTGCGAGCTGGAAATGCACGTCTCCCGCGATCAGATTGTGGCAGTCACCACACCGCTGCGCGGCGGGAAAAATGACGGCATTCTCTGCCATAAAGGCTATTTTGCCGCCCATTATGTCCACGGCAAGGAACGCTTGACAGAACCGCTTTTGCGTGACGGCGGCAGCCTGCAGCCGGTATCCTGGGACAAAGCCATCGGCGCCGCCGCCGCCATCCTGGAGCACGTGAAAAAGCTGCAGGGTGCGGGCGGTCTGGCCGTGCTTGCTTCCCCCGCCCTGACCAACGAAGAAAACTACCTTTTGCAGAAACTGGCGCGGGAAGTGCTTGAAACCAATAACATTGCCGGCACAGGTGCGGCGGAAAGCGGCGTTGCTTTTGCCGCCGCCTCTTTCAGCGACATTGCGGAAAGCGACATGATACTTGTGACAGGCGCCGATCTGACAGGCGACTTCCCCGTTCTGGCCGCCATGGTGCGCAAGGCGGCTGAGGGCGGCGGCAAGCTGGCCATAATCAGCGAACAGCCTACCATGCTTGACAAATATGCAACCCACTCCCTGCTGGTCAACACCGGCTGCACGGAAAAGGTATTGACCGCCCTCTACGGTTTGGCCGGCGACCAGGATCTTTTGGCCGCAGGCGCGAAAATGCCTTGCCGGACGGAAGATATGCGGCGCCTGCTTGACGAACTGTCACGCCTGCTGCGTGTCGGTATCGCCAGGCTTGCCGCCATGCTGCAGGATCTGTCGGCGGCCGCACGTCCCGTTGTCATTGTTGCGGGCGACAGCGTAGGCTGCCGAGAGCAGGAATTGCTGGCCGGTCTTCTTGCCGCCTGCGGCAAAAAGGAAAAACTGCTGGTAATGCATGCGGGAGGCAATACCCGCGGCCAGCTGGAGATGGGTGTTCATCCGGATCTTTTGCCCGGGCGCAGGCCTGTGTCTGCAGTCGCCGCAGCGCCGCGGCATGCCGGTTTTACCCTGCCGGACCTGCTGGTAAAGATCAGCAGGGGAGACATTGGCGCCGTCCTTGTGGCCGGAGATGACCTGGAACTGACCGAGCGCGTCTTCGGCCCGGAAACGCTGGTGATAGCCATGGCAACCACCTGGCGCAAAGACCTGGCACGGGCTGATGTGGTTCTCCCGCTGGCTACTTTTGCCGAGACGGACGGCACTATCGTGAACAGTGAAGGCAGGCTGCTGCCGGTCAGGGCTGCCCTGCCCCCGCTCACCGGCCGCAGCAACCTGGCAGTAATGGCCGCCCTGGCGGCCGCCATGGGCAAAAAGTTCCCCGCCACGGCGGCGGAAGTACTGGCGGAGGCACAGTCTGCCTGGGGCGTGGACCTTGCCGCACAAGACGGGAAAAAGGAAGCGGCTTCATAAAAAAGTAAAAAAACAGTGAGGCATAAGCTTGCCTCACTGTTTTTTAGTTTGACGTTACCCGACCGGCGCCTGCCGGTTTGCTTCAGGCCAGGCTTTTGACAAAAGCGTCTATCCGCTCCAGTCCTTCCAGCATCTTTTCCATGGACAAGGCATAAGAGAGGCGGATAAACTCCGGAGCGCCGAAACCGGTCCCGGGAACTACGGCTACCTGTTTTTCCTCCAGCAGGGCTTCGGCAAAATCATCACTTGTCTTGATGGTCCGGCCGCGGCAGGAGCGGCCCAGCGTGGCGGACACATCCATAAAGACATAAAAGGCTCCCAGCGGTTCTATGCAGGAAAGACCGGGGATGGCGGCTATTTTTTCCACCATGGCATCACGGCGGGCGGCGAAGGCGGCTTTCATTTCCGCCACGCAGTCCTGCGGCCCCAACAGCGCGGCAACGGTGGCTTTCTGGGCAATGGAATTGGCATTGCTGGTCATATGGCTCTGCAGGCTGCTCATCATTTTCGCCAAGGCGGCAGTGGAGGCGGTAAAGCCGATTCGCCAGCCTGTCATGGCATATGCTTTGGAGACGCCGTTAACGACAATGGTACGTTCTTTGATCGCTTCTCCCAGCGAGGCAATGCTGACATGTTCCGCGTTGCCGTAAATCAGTTTTTCATAAATTTCATCGGAGACCACATAAAGATTATGCGTTACGGCAAAGTCGGCAATCGCCTCTAGCTCGGCGCGGCTGTAGACTTGGCCCGTCGGGTTGTTGGGGCTGTTGAGTAGAATGACTTTTGTTTTTTCCGTAAGTGCTTGCTGCAGTTCTTTCGGAGTGATTTTAAAATTGTTTTCTTTAGCCGTTGCGACAATCACGGGGACGCCGTCATTCATTTTGACGATTTCCGGATAGCTTACCCAATAGGGGGCGGGAATGATCACTTCATCCCCCGGATTGAGCAGGGCGGCAAAGGCATTGGCCAGGGAATGCTTGGCGCCGTTGCTGACCACAATATTTTTTGCTTCATACTGCAAGCCGTTGTCTCTGCTGAATTTCCGGCAGACTGCCTCCAGCAGGTCGGCGCTGCCGGCAACGGGAGTATAGCGGGTAAAACCGTCGTTGATGGCCTTGATGGCTGCTTCCCTGATATGCACGGGTGTGTCAAAATCAGGCTCACCGGCCCCGAAGCCGATCACATCAATGCCATCCGCTTTCATCTGCTTTGCCTTGGCATCAATCGCCAGGGTTGGGGAAGGGGAAATGGCTTGCACTTTCACGGAAAACATCTTTTTTAATCACTCTCCTCCGAAAAACTGACTGCAGAAACACTATTGCCGCAGCTTGCCGGCTCACACTGAAAACCGGCAGGCTGCCTTTGTTTACCTGTTTTTCCTGGCAAACTCCTCCATAAAGGTGGCCAGCAGCTCGCAGCCGGCGCGGGGCATGGCATTGTAGACGGAAGCCCTGATCCCTCCCACGGTCCGGTATCCTTTCAGCCCCACCAGCCCTTTCGCCGCCGCCTCGGCCACAAATTTTTGGTCCAGTTCAGCGGAAGGCAGGTGGAAAGTAATATTCATCAGGCTGCGGCTTTCTTTTTGGGCATGGCCACGGTAAAAGCCATCGCTGTTGTCAATGGCGGCATAAATCAGGCCGGCTTTTTCCCTGTTGTGCCGGGCAATGGCAGGCAGGCCGCCCAGGTCCTTCAGCCACTCCAAAACCAGCTTCACCATGTAGACACCAAAAGTGGGCGGTGTATTATACAGGGAATTCTGCTTGGCCATCACTTTGTAGCTGAACATATTGGGCAGGTCGTCAGGCACTTTTTCCAGCATGCTTTTTTTGATGATAACCACGGTAACACCGGCAGGACCAAGGTTTTTCTGGGCGCCGGCATAGGCTAGGGCAAACTTGCTGTAGTCCAGGGGACGGCTGAATATATCGCTGGACATGTCGGCTATCAGGGGAACGCCGTTTGTTTCCGGTATGTAATGCCATTCCGTCCCGTAGACGGTATTATTGGTAGTGATATGCAGATAGGCTGCCTCAGCGGGAAAGCTTATTTCATGCTGGGCGGGAATGCGGTTATGATTGTCCGCGGCGGTGGAAACGGCCATTTTGGCCAGACCTACTCTTTGCGCCTCGGCGAAGGCTTTTTCGGCAAAATTGCCGGTGACGGCATAATAAGCAGTTGTCCCTACCGGCAGGAAATTGAAGGGAATGAGTGCAAACTGCATACTGGCGCCGCCCTGGAGGAAAAGCACGCGGTAATCATCTCCAAGGCCGCTGATTTCTTTGCATAATGCTTCCGCCTCGTTGACCATGGCTTCAAAATCTTTGGACCGGTGGGACATCTCCATGACAGACATGCCGGTTCCTTTATAATTTAGCAGCTCCTGCTGCGCTTGTTTGAGCACCTCAAGCGGCAGTGTGGCGGGACCTGGGTTGAAATTGTAGACACGCCCTTCCATAACATTACCTCCATCGCGTATTTCTTTACATTATAATCTATAGGCGGCAATTTGCTCAAGCATTTTGCGCAAAAAACCTGCGGCCGTAGCGAAGGCGGGTATTTTTTCTGCAGCTTAAAACGGTCAAACCTATTGACAGAGGAGCCGCTCCTTGTTATCATAGTAAGCATATAGCAATATAGTAAATTAAGACTGTTCTTATCAAGAGCGGCGGAGGGACTGGCCCGATGAAGCCCGGCAACCCCGTATCCGGAAGGTGCCAATTCCTGCAGGACGATCCTGAGAGATAAGAAGAGCGGAACGCAATGTAACCTCTTCTTGCCGGGAGAAGAGGTTTTTTCTTACCTGCTGCGTGCTGGGCAGAAAAATTACACTTTAGGGAGGAGATTACATGAAAACAGAATACCGCTTTGACACTTTGGCCGTTCACGGCGGCCAGGCCCCCGATCCGGCCACCGGCTCGCGGGCAGTCCCCATTTACCAGACAACGTCGTATGTCTTTCGAGACACGGAACATGCGGCCAATCTTTTCAGCCTGCAGGAAGCAGGCAACATTTATACGCGCATCATGAATCCCACCACCGATGTGCTGGAAAAGCGGGTAGCAGCCCTGGAAGGGGGCGTTGCCGCGCTGGCCACCAGCAGCGGCCAGGCGGCCATTGCGCTGGCTCTTTTGAACCTGACCCGCCCGGGTGATGAAATCGTGTCTTCCAGTTCCCTGTACGGCGGGACACATACGCTTTTTACTTCCACTTTTCCCCGGCTGGGAGTAACCGTCCGTCTGGTGGACCCACGGGACCCGGAAAATTTCCGCCGCGCCATTACGGACAAAACTAAGGCGCTCTATGCGGAAACGGTTGGCAACCCCAAACTTGATGTGCTGGACATTGCCGCCGTCAGTGCGGTGGCGGAAGAAGCAGGGGTGCCCCTGGTGGTGGACAATACCGTTCCCACACCTTACCTTTTGCGGCCTATTGAACACGGCGCCCATATTGTCGTCCATTCCCTGACTAAGTTTATGGGCGGTCACGGCACCTCCATCGGCGGCATTATTGTCGACAGCGGCAAATTTAACTGGGCGAACGGCCGTTTCCCCGACCTGACCGAACCCGACCCCAGCTACCACGGCCTGCGTTATGTGGAAACCTTCGGCCCGCTTGCTTACGCGGTAAAGGCCCGTGTTCACCTGCTGCGGGATGTGGGGGCGACACTGTCCCCCTTTAATGCCTTCCTCTTTTTGCAGGGGCTGGAAACGCTGCACCTTAGGATGCAGCGACACAGTGAAAATGCCCTGGCGGTGGCGAAATTTCTTGCTTCCCATCCTGCCGTCTCCTGGGTCAGCTATCCGGGACTCCCCAGCCATCCTTCCCATGCCCTTGCCCGGCGCTACCTGCCGCGGGGCTGCAGCGCCCTGGTAGGGTTTGGCATTAAGGGCGGCCGGGAAGCCGGTGCCCGCTTCATTGAAGCGCTAAAGCTCTTTTCCCACCTGGCCAATATTGGTGACGCCAAATCACTGGCCATTCACCCGGCCACGACCACCCATTCCCAGCTGACGGAGGAAGAGCAGGCGGCTGCCGGAGTAACACCGGATTTTGTCCGTCTTTCCGTCGGACTGGAAGATCCGGCCGACCTTCTTGACGACCTTGAGCAGGCTTTGTCCCGGGCGGCAAAACTGTAAATACATGAGGGAGGAAAGGATTTCCGGCGCCATTGTGGAAATACTGATACTAATAAGCGTCGCACAAGGAGGTTATGCCATGCTGCTTTATTCCCTGGAAGCAGGAGCCTTTGCCGCCAACTGCTATCTTGCCGCCTGCGAAAAAACCCGCCATGGCATCCTGATTGATCCGGGTGCCGAGGCTGAAAGAATTTTGCGCATGGTACGCGAGAAAGAAATTACGGTGGACTATATAGCCTGTACACACGGCCATATTGACCATATCGGAGCGGCTGCCGCCGTAAAGCGTGCCCTGAATGCCCCGCTTTACATCCACCAGGCAGACAGCGGGATGCTGCGCCACCCGCATGACGCCCTTGGTTTTTATGGCGACAAGGCCGAACCGGCCGAGCCGGATGGTTTTTTAGAGGAGGGGGGAGAACTTTCCTTTGGCAGTGTGACCTTAAAAGTATTGTCCACACCCGGCCACAGCCCGGGATCGATCTGCCTGCAGGGGGAGGGTATCCTTTTCAGCGGGGATACACTTTTTGCCGGCTCCATCGGTCGCACGGACTTTCCCGGCGGGAATTTCGCCCAGATTATCAGTTCCATTAAAACAAAACTGCTTGTCCTGCCGGAAGAGACTGTAGTTTATCCCGGCCACGGTCCCGCCACTACCATCGGCGAGGAAAAACGCTACAACCCGTTTTTACGCTAAAGAAACCCCTTGAGCCGGGCATATTGAAATGTGGTCCTGCCGCTGCTTTGCTGCCGTGAAGCACGACCCTGGCCGGGGAGGCTTGACAATCTTGCCTGCCTCAGATTTGACATACGGAAAATCGCCGATAAGAAAAAGGGCTGTTGGAGACCCTCCGGCAGCCCTTTTAAGTTAACCGGGAAAAATTGCAAGTCCCGGTTTTGTCACCCTGCACGGGAAAACTTGCTGCATGCTTGCACGCTGCCGTCTGCCGGCCTGCCAGGGAGTTCCGCGGATGAGGTCTCCGCCCGTCCCCATTGGTGGTAACTGTGCCGGAACAGTCAATCGGAAGTGTTGTGCCCGTCAGTGTCATTGTTACTACTCTCAAAATCTCCGGGGCGGCTGTACCACCAGCCCTCATTCCAGTTCCATTCAGGCTCCGGCGGGCAGTAAGGGCACTCGGGCCAGCTGCATCTTCGAGACGGTTCCGTTCCGGGAAGAAAAAGCTCCCGGACCGGCTCCTCGGAACAACGCGGGTTGTGCAGGAGCCCTGTTTCCGGGCAGATCAGTATTTCCGTCAGCCCGGGAGGTCGGGTAAAATCTGTTACCGGTTGTCCCTGCAGGGCGCCGTTGACAAAACGCACCCAGATCTGCCCGGCGCGCACGGCGCCTGTTTGCCCCCAGCCCAGGGATTTGTTGTCATCGTTGCCGACCCAGACGGCGGCTACCAGCTCGGGTGTATAGCCGACCATAAAAGAATCACGGTGGTTTTGGGAAGTGCCTGTTTTGGCGGCAATAATGCGCTCCAATAGGGGGCCCAGGGAGGAAGCGGTGCCTCCCGGAGCTGTCACCCCCTTCATCATATCCGTCAGCAGATAGGCAATACGCGGGTCCAGCACTTCCCTGCGCTGCGGGGAGCTTGCTTCATAGAGCACGCGGCCGTTTGCATCGGTAATCTTGGTGATGAAGCGCGGCTCCACCCGATAGCCTTGATTGGCGAACACGGCATAAGCGGCGGTCATCTCCAGCGGGGTGACGACCGATGTGCCAAGCGGATTGGAAAGGACTGGTTCAACCTCACTTTCAATGCCGAGCCGGTGGGCCATTTCCACTGTTTTCTCCGGCCCCAGCTCGTCATTGATTTTTACGGCGATCACATTGCTGGAGCGGGCAATAGCTTCCCGGAGACGCAGTTTGCCAAAAAAGCGCTCCCCGTACTCGGTAGGCTCATATGGTTCATTCGTGCCCGGAATGTGATAGGAAACAGGAGCGCTGTCGCGGACGGTGGCTGCCGTATAGCCGTTTTCCAGGGCGGCGGCATAGGTAAAAAGTTTAAAGGAAGAACCCGGCGAGCGCCTGGTCAGCGCTCTGTTGACCTGACTTTTGCTGAAATCGCGGCCGCCCACCATGGCCAGGACCGACCCGTCCTCCGGGTCAAGGGCTACCATGGCGGCCTGCAGGGGCACTTCGTCTCCTTCGTCGTTGATAATTGTTTCCGGCAGGACGGCTGGATCGGCAAACACCTCTTCCGCCACCTGCTGCATTTTTTTGTCCAGCGTGGTGTAGATATGCAGGCCACCGCGGTAGATCACCAGCGGGTCGTTGGTATAGCCGGACAGTTTGTCCATGATTTCGTGGTTAATAAGATAATCAATAAAATATGCGCCGAACTGGCGGGAAGCCTGCAGTGCCTCCCGGCCGGAAAAAACAAGTTCCTGCTGCAATGCCGTCTCTTTCTCCTGTTCTGTAATAAACCCTTCTTCCACCATGCGGGAGAGTACCGCCGCCTGGCGCTTTTTTGCCGCCTCCCTTGCCTGTTCGCCGAGATAAGGGGAGTATAAGCCGGGACCGCGCGGGATGCCGGCCAGCAGCGCCGCTTCGGCCAGTGTCAGTTCTGCGGCCGGTTTATTGAAGTAGGTGCGGGCGGCCGCTTCGATCCCGTAGGCGGAATGGCCGAAATAAATGGTGTTCAGGTATTTCTCCAGGATTTCATTTTTACTGTATTTCCTTTCCAGCTGCAGCGTCAGCAGCGCTTCCTGCAGCTTGCGCTTCCAGGTGCGTTCATGCGTCAGGAAAAGATTGCGCGCCAGCTGCTGGGTTATGGTACTGCCCCCTTCCACCACCCGGCCTTCCTGCAGATTGCGGAAAAGTGCCCTCAGTAGCGCCTGGATGTCCAGGCCGAAATGTTCATAAAAACGATGGTCTTCAATGGCAATGAATGCCCGGGGAACATAGGCGGGCAGCTCTTCCAGCCGGATAATAAAACGGTTCTGCTCAAAGCGTGTGGCAATGACTTCACCGTTGCGGTCATAAAAAGTACTCGTCAGCGGTGTTTCTTCCGGCGGCAAATCCCCCATTCCGGCCACCGTGGCCGTCAAAAGGCCCACCGCGCCGAGCAGCAGCAAAAAAAGAACCACAAGGCAGATAAGGACGTAGCGTGTAAAATGGCGCATGCCGCCCCCCCCTTTCAATATAAAATACATACGTAAAAATTTTTCCCGCCTTTTGCAAGTTGACAATCGGGAATTGTTTGCAACCTGCAGAATATGTGGTATAATGCTCTCGATATGCCCGCGGGTGCAGTTATCCCGTGTTTTGCACGCACACTGTCACTGTCGGGGCAATACCGGCAAAGGAGGTTCTTTCATGCTACCGACCCCGAAAAAGTTTAAAATCGTTGCCGCTGCTGCTGAAGGCAGACAGAAGCTAAATGCTTTTGACAATGCTCTGCTGGCCGCAGGAATCGGCAATGTTAACTTGGTGCGCATTTCCAGCATTTTGCCCCCGTCAGCGGAGCAGGACCAGGACCTTGTCCTGCCGCCCGGTTCCCTGGTTCCCACGGCGTACGGTTCCATCGTTTGCGACGAACCGGGGAAGCGGATTGCCGCGGCTGTCGGCATCGGTTTCAGCGCAGATACTTTTGGCGTGATCATGGAATTTTCCGGTACCTGCAGCAAAGCGGAGGCGGAGGAAAAAATTAAGGCCATGCTGGAAGAAGCCTTCGAGTCACGCGGCATGCAGCTTGTAAGAACGGAAATCCGTGCCGTGGAACATGTCGTCCGGTCGGTGGGCTGCGCTTTTGCCGCCGTTGCTCTCTGGTATTAAACCTTTGCAGGGAAGGGATTGTAATGGAACTCTGGTACACCGAAAAGCAAACTCCCAATCTGGGCATTACCTGCCTCATTCGGGAAACACTCTGCCATTATCAGACGCGCTACCAGGACTTGGCTATACTTGATACGGTACAGTTTGGGCGCATGCTTGTCCTGGACGGTATGGTCATGACCACCGAAAAGGATGAATTTGTCTATCATGAAATGCTGGCCCATATTGCCATGCAGTCTCATCCCGAACCGCGGCATGTGTTGATTGTAGGCGGAGGCGACGGCGGTGTGCTCCGTGAAGTCTTGAAATATGACAGCGTGGAAAGAGCCACACTGGTGGAAATAGATGCGGAAGTGATCGAGGCGGCGAAGAAATACCTGCCGTCAATCGCGGCGGGCTTTGCCGATCCCCGGGCGACTGTCCTGGTGGCCGACGGCATGGAGCATGTAAAGCAGGTTGCGGGCGAGTACGACGTGATCCTGGTGGATTCCACCGAGCCTGTCGGTCCGGGGGCCAAGCTTTTTACCTCCGAATTTTACCGGAACGTCTACCGCGCGCTGAAAAAAGACGGCCTGATGGTGGCACAGACAGAATCACCCTTTTATAACGGTGACCTTATTGCCGAAATTACTGCCAGCCTGCAGCGCATCTTCCCCCTGACAAAACTGTATCTGGCCAGCGTGCCCACTTATCCCAGCGGTCTCTGGAGCTTCACGGCGGCTTCCAAGTGTTATGATCCGGAACATTGCCGCAAAAAACCTCTGCAGGCAAAGTATTACACCTATGATGTCCATACGGCCTGTTTTGTTCTGCCCGGTTTTGTCCGCGAGCTGGTGGCGGTAAAATGAAGGGGGAAGAACTGCGTAAACTTTGTGATGCAAGCGGCGGGCGCTTCCTGGTTGCAGGGCGGGATTATGCGCAGAGCCGCCTGGTGCTGGTAGGCGCCCCCATGGACTGGACTGCATCCTTCCGCCCCGGCTCCCGCAGCGGTCCCCAGGCCATAAGAACTGCTTCCCAGGGGCTGGAAGAATACAGCCTGTCGGCCGGCAAAACGCTTTTTGACGCCCTTTTTTTTGACGCGGGTGACCTGCTTTTGCCCACGGGCGATGTGGCCAGCTCGCTGGCAATGATTGAGAAAGCAGTCCATATTATTCTTGAGGAAGGAAAATTTCCGCTGCTTATGGGAGGGGAACACCTGGTAACCCTTGGCGCGCTGCGGGCGGTGTCCCGACGTTTTACCCGGCCGGCAGTTGTCCAGCTGGATGCCCATGCCGACTTGCGCAGCCATTACCTGGGTGTCAGCTACTCCCATGCCTCCGTTATGTATCATGTAATAACGGAGCTGGGGCTGGAGCTTTACCAGTACGGCATCCGCTCGGCGGCCGAGGAAGAAGTTTCCTTTGCCAATGAGCATACCCAATTTTATCCTTTTCATGTATTGCAGCCGCTGGCGGAAACAATCCCCGCGCTTAAAGGGCGGCCTGTTTACCTGACCGTGGATATCGACGTGGTGGATCCGGCCTTTGCCCCGGGGACAGGCACTCCTGAACCGGGCGGCATAACTTCCGCCGAACTGCTGGCCGCCCTTAAACAGCTTGCCGGGCTGGAGCTGGTGGGCATGGATGTGGTGGAAGTTGCGCCGCAATATGACCCGGCGGGAATTACGGCCATGCTGGCCGCCAAGGCCATACGGGAAATAATCCTGGACAAAGCGGCCTGAGTGGGACAGAGAAGTTGCAGGCAGCCACAAGGATTTTTCTCCTTCGAGTAGTATAAGGTAAGGGTATGGTTTTTTTTCACAAGCTTGCTTGTAGAAGCCGGAAGGGGAAGGTGGAAAAAATGGGCACAAAATACATTTTTATCACAGGCGGTGTAGCTTCTTCCCTTGGCAAGGGAATCACTGCCGCATCACTGGGCTGCCTGCTGAAATGCCGCGGTCTGAAAGTTACTACGCAAAAGTTTGATCCTTATATAAACTTTGACCCCGGTACCATGAGTCCTTATCAACACGGCGAAGTATTCGTCACCGATGACGGGGCGGAAACCGATCTGGATTTGGGCCATTATGAGCGCTTTATTGATATTAATTTAACAAAAAACTCCAACGTAACCACGGGAAAAATATACTGGTCCGTCATCAGCAAGGAACGCAAAGGCGAATTTCTCGGCGGTACGGTCCAGGTGATTCCCCATATTACCAATGAGATTAAGGACCGCATCATGCGCTCCGCCAGGGAGGCGGAAGTAGATGTGGTGATTACGGAAATCGGCGGTACGGTGGGCGATATAGAAAGCCTGCCTTTCCTGGAGGCTATCCGCCAGATGAAAAGCGATATCGGCCGGGACAAGGTGATGTATATTCATGTCACATACGTCCCCTACCTGGCCAAGTCGGGCGAGCTGAAAACAAAGCCGACCCAGCATTCCGTCAAGGAACTGCGCTCCATCGGTATTCAGCCCGACGTCATTGTTTGCCGGACGGAAAAGCCCCTTTCCCGCGATATAAAAGAAAAAATTGCTCTTTTCTGCGATATAGCTCCGGAAGCTGTCATTGAAAACCTGGACGTGGAAATAATCTATGAAGTGCCGCTGAAATTGCGGCAGGAAGGCCTTGACACCATTGTCGTCCGGCAGCTTGGTCTCAAAGACGGGGACTGCGATATGAGCAGCTGGGAAGAGCTTGTGCAGAGAATAAAAAATTTGCGGCACCGGGTGACAATCGGTCTGGTGGGCAAGTATGTTTCCCTGAGGGACGCCTACCTTAGTGTGGCCGAGTCCCTGTATCACGGCGGTTATGAAAACGACTGCGAGGTGGAAATCCGCTGGATTCAGGCCGAAGATGTGGAAAAAGACGGTGCAGCCGCTTACCTTGCGGGGGTGGACGGCATTCTCATTCCGGGCGGTTTTGGCGACAGGGGGATTGAAGGCAAAATCAAGGCCGTCCGTTTTGCCAGGGAAAACAAGGTTCCATTTTTTGGCATTTGCCTGGGCATGCACTGTGCCATTATTGAATTTGCCCGCAATGTCTGCGGTTGGCAGGATGCCAATTCTTCCGAGTTCGCCCCCCATTCCGCCCATCCGGTGATTGACCTTTTGCCCTCGCAAAAAAATGTGGCCGACCTTGGCGGAACAATGCGCCTGGGGCTTTACCCCTGCCGGTTGGAAGAAGGGACATTTGCCGCCAAAGCATACGGCACACGGCTTGTCCATGAACGCCACCGCCACCGTTATGAACTGAATAATGACTTCCGCGACAGCCTGGTTCATTCCGGCCTGCGCATCAGCGGCGTTTCTCCGGACAACAGCTTGGTGGAAATCATTGAACTGCCGGACCACCCCTGGTTTGTAGCCACACAGTTTCATCCTGAGTTTAAGTCCCGGCCCAACAGGGCGCATCCCCTATTCCGTGATTTTATTGCCGCCGCTTTGGTTTTTCGCCAAAGCAAAACGGAATAAAGCGGTTTTTATATTGTCTTTTGCAGAAGAATATGTTACAAAATTAATGTATTAATTTATACTAATGTGAAGAAAGGTAGGTGGCCGTAATGCCTCGTGTCATTAACGACGATTGCATCGCATGCGGTTCCTGTCAGGCCGAATGCCCGGTTGACGCCATTTCTGAAGGAGATACCAAATATAACATTGACCCGGAAACATGCATTGATTGTGGTGCTTGTGAGGAAGTCTGCCCGGTGGAGGCTATTCACCCTGCTGAGTAAAATAAATAGCAAAAAGAGGGCGTGTGCCCTCTTTTTTATCCTCCTTCCGCCTTGTGCTTTTGCCGTATAATACTTTTTGCGGTAGGAGAAATTACAGGCAAAAAGGCGCAAAGGAGGAGCGGATTTATGTTCTTTCGCACACGCAAATCACGTACCCGGCGCATGTTGGACTGGTTTGCGTCCCTGTTTGCCAGTTTCCGCCGCTGGTTGCTGAAATAGCGAATGCTGCAGCAATTGCAAAAAGCTGTCAATTAAAAAGGAAATTGCCTGCCGGGGGAGAAATATACTGGGAGACTGAACAAGGAGGGGGAAAAGATGACTGCTACCATTATGGTGGTTGATGACCGCGTCGGTATTCGCAAGCTGTTGCAGGAGGTTTTGCAGGATGCCGGCTACAAGGTCTTGACAGCCTCCGGCGGCAGTGAGGCCGTGGAAATGATCAGGCGGACCAAAATCGACCTGGTACTGCTTGATATGAAAATGTCCGGTATGGACGGCCTGGAAACTTTAACACTCCTGAAACAGTATGCACCCTATGTCATTATCCTGATTATGACAGCTTACGAGGAACTGGAAGTACTGAAAGAGGCGCGGCGGCGGGGCGCCGCGGGCTACATTTCCAAACCGTTTGACATTGAGGAGCTGAAAAGTATTATAGAAGCGAAATTACAGGCTGCAAGTGCTTAATAATTTATTTTTGGCATAACATTACTGCAAAGGCTGTTTAAACTGCAGTCATAATCCTTTTCTGCAGTCATTAAACAGCCTTCTTAAGGGAGGGAAAACAAATGAGCCTTGTCACGCTGAAAGAAGTCCTGCAGGAGGCGGAGCGCGGCGGCTACGCCGTGGGCGCCTTTAACACGAATAACATGGAAATCTTGCAGGCAATTATGGAAACGGCAGAGGAAGAGAGGGCGCCTGTTATCTTGCAGGCCAGCCAGGGAGCGATCAAGTATGCCGGGCTGCCCTACATAACAGCCATGGTCAGGGCGGCGGCTGCTGCCGCAACTGTTCCGGTAGTGCTGCATCTTGATCACGGCACCAGCTTCGAGCAGGCCATGCTTTGCCTGCGCCACGGCTTTACTTCCGTCATGTTTGACGGCTCCAAATATGCCCTGGCAGACAATATTGCCCAGACACAGCGTGTGGCGGAAGTGGCTCATGCCATGGGAGTGTCCGTGGAGGGCGAGCTGGGCAAAATCGGCGGTACGGAAGATGACATCTCCGTGGATGAAAGGGATGCCTTTTTTACGGATCCTGCCGAGGCGGAGCAGTTTGTCGCTGCCACGGGCGTGGATGCGCTGGCTGTTGCCATCGGCACAGCCCACGGTCCCTATAAAGGTGAACCGTCCCTGGATTTTGACCGCTTGGCTGCCATTCGCGACCGCGTGCAGGTACCTTTGGTTCTGCACGGCGCTTCAGGGGTGCCGGCGGAAAGCATCCGCCGCGCCATCAGCCTTGGTGTCCGCAAAATCAATATTGATACCGATATCAGGCAGGCCTTTGCCCGCGCTGTGAAGCAAGTACTGCAAGACAGCCCTGCAGAATACGACCCCCGCAAAATCCTGGGTCCTGCCAAAGCGGCCATGAAAGAAGTCATCCGGGAAAAGATTCGCCTTTTCGGCAGTGCCGGTAAGGCTTAGGGGGAGAAAAATGAAACTGTTTCTGGATACGGCCAATCTGGCAGAAATTGAACAGGCGGTAAAATGGGGTGCCATTGACGGTGTAACCACCAACCCTACGCTTGTGGCCAAAGAGGGCGGCAATTTTCAGGAGCGGATCGCAGCCATCTGCCGGCTGGTCAAAGGCCCTGTTTCTGCGGAAGTAATTGCCACCAAAGCGGAGGACATGGTTAAAGAAGCCAGGGAGCTTGCCGCCATTGCCGACAATGTGGTGATCAAAGTGCCCATGACACCGGACGGTCTGCAGGCAGTCGCCGCCTTGCAGGCGGAAGGGATTCAAACCAATGTGACACTGGTTTTTTCCGTAAATCAAGCCTTGCTGGCAGCTAAGGCCGGTGCCGCTTACGTCAGCCCCTTCGTAGGCCGGTTGGACGATATTGGACATGACGGCGTCCAGCTGGTGGCAGATATCTGCCAGGTGATCGGCTACTACGGCTACGATACGGAAGTAATTGCCGCCAGCATCCGCCATCCGCTGCATGTGGCGCAGGTGGCCGCAGTCGGCGCCCATATTGCCACCATTCCCTTTTCCGTTTTAAAACAAATGTTTAACCATCCTTTAACGGATATTGGCCTGGAACGTTTTCTGAACGACTGGCGGAAAATGCAGGAAAAATAGACGACATGCGAGTTAAAAAAACGAATACAACCCGGGGGAGGATGCCTGATGGAGAGAGAGCTGGCCTTGGAATTTGTCCGTGTGACGGAAGCAGCCGCCCTGGCTGCCGGTCGTTTTATGGGACGGGGGGACAAGGAAGCGGCTGACCAGGCTGCCGTGGATGCCATGCGGACCGTTTTCGATACGGTCCATATCAACGGCACAGTGGTCATTGGTGAAGGAGAAATGGATGAAGCCCCCATGCTCTATATCGGCGAGAAGGTGGGGACAGGAAACGAGCCCGAAGTGGATGTGGCGGTAGACCCGCTGGAAGGCACCAACCTGGTGGCCAAGGGGCTGCCCAACGCCCTGGCGGTAGTGGCGGTGGCGCCCCGCGGCTGCCTGCTGCATGCTCCCGACATCTATATGAATAAAATTGCCGTCGGCCCTAAAGCCAGGGGTTGTATCAACCTGGATGCCGGCGTCAGGGAAAACCTGCAGAATGTGGCGCATGCCCTGGGCAAAGATGTACGGGACGTCACCGCCATTATCCTGGACCGCCCCCGCCATGCCCATATTATAGAGGAAATCCGCCGGGCAGGCGCCAGGGTCAAGCTGATCTCGGACGGAGATGTTGCCGCCGCTATTGCCACGGCTTTTGAAGACTCCGGAGTTGATATTCTTTTCGGCATTGGCGGAGCACCGGAAGGTGTACTTGCTGCGGCGGCGCTGAAATGTCTCGGGGGAGAAATGCAGGCGCGGCTCATGCCGGACGGGGAAGAAGAAGTGGCCAGAGTCCTGCAGATGGGCTTTGCCGATCCGGGAAAATTGCTGGAGTTGGACGACCTTGTCATGGGAGATGATGTCCTTTTTGCCGCCACCGGCATTACCGACGGCGACCTGCTGCGCGGCGTCCGCTACAGGGGGCAGACGGCGGAAACCCATTCCCTGGTAATGCGCGGCATTACCGGTACAATCCGCAACATTTACGCCACCCACATCCTGCCCCGCAAGCCGCACTTTGTGGCACGGGGCAAAGAGTGCGGAGAAAAATAAAAAGAATAAAGGAAAAAGTATAAATTCATCTCTTCCGGGAAAACCTAACTGGAAAATGTCTTTCCCGGGCGGGTCTGCGTCCGCTGCGCAGACAGGCCCGGGTCCGGTAGAGGTGAGTAGTTTTGCCGGCAAAGCAAAGTATTTTCTCCTTGTTGTGTACAGCCTGCCTGCTTCTGCTTGCGTCCGGCACCGCCCTTTGTCAGGCAAGACTTGTGGCCGACGCGCCGCAAGCCCCGGCGGCTGACAATCTCCGACCTGCCTACTTAACCCAGCTAAAGAAAGCGCAGGAGCGGCTTGTACAGAAGGCGCCGGCTTTTGCCCTGCAGCATACCGTCTTGCCGGGCGAATCGCTTACTGCCGTTGCCAAAAAGTACGGAGTTTCCGTGACGGCAATAGCTGCGGCCAACAGCCTGGAAAACCCAGATCTGATCTTTCCCGGCCAGATTTTGGACATCCCGGTAGCCGACGCGGCGGAGGCTGCCGCTCCTGCCGCCGCCACCCGGGTGATTGCTTCCCGCTCCGGCGACAGGAGAGAGTCTCTTGGCACTCCCGCCTTTATTTGGCCGGTCAGCGGAAGCATCACTTCCGGTTTCGGCCCCCGCTGGGGCGGTTTTCATTATGGCCTTGACCTGGCCGCTCCGGCCGGTACGCCCGTCAAGGCCATTTTTGCCGGTACCGTTACCGTGGCGGGCTGGGTCGGCAGCTACGGCTACATGGTTTGTATTGACCACGGGAACGGCTGGGAGTCGGTTTACGGGCATAATGCCAGGCTGTATGTCACCGTGGGACAGGAAGTGCAAAAAGGACAGACAATTGCGGCAGTGGGGCGGACCGGCAATGCGACGGGTCCGCATGTGCACCTGGAAACAATTTACCTGGGCAGGCACAAAAACCCCCTTGCCCTCCTTCCCGCCCGGGGGGAATAAGCGGCCGGCATTCCGCAGGAAAAAACCTTGCACTGGACAAAACCGTGTGATAATATATTGTAGTGGATTTTCAGGCGGAAAGAGGTGAAGCTCCATGAAAGCCAAAATACACCCTCCATACCAGAAAGCAACAGTAACCTGCGCCTGCGGGAATACTTTTGAAACCGGCTCGACCCGGAAGGAATTGCGAGTAGAAATCTGTTCCAACTGCCATCCCTTTTTTACAGGGAAGCAAAAATTCGTTGACACCGGCGGCCGTGTGGAACGGTTCAAAAAGAAATACGGAATGGAATAAAGAAAAGGCTGTTGCCGGAGTTTTCTGGCCGTCATCCCTGACGTATTGTGCAATACGCTCTGGTGGCGGCTTTCTTGTATAGCATGAAGCGGCTGGAGAGTGCGGGAAACGGGGGAAAAAGATGTCTGATGTTCCAAGAATCGGCGGTCAGGCGGTAATCGAAGGCGTAATGATGCGGCATGGCGACCGCCTGGCTATTGCTGTCCGTACACCGGAGCAGGGAATAGTTGTCCACGCAGAAAAGCTGGTGTCCGCAGGACAACGTTTCCCGGTCCTGAAACTGCCCCTCCTGCGGGGTGTTGTCGCCTTTCTGGAAGCGCTTGTCCTGGGTGCCAGAGCACTCACCATTTCGGCCAATCTGGCCATGCCGGAAGAAGAAGAGGAGCTGAGCGGGTGGCAGTTGACCCTGACGGTGTGCGTTGCCCTTGTCTTTGGCATTGCCCTTTTTTTCTTCCTGCCCACTTTTTTGCTCCGCCTGCTGCACGGCGTGCTGCCGGCAAGGCCCTTGCTTTTAAACCTGCTGGAAGGCGTGGTGCGCCTTGCCATTTTCCTTCTCTATCTTGTGCTCATTTCCCGCATGCAGGATATTCAGCGGGTTTTTGCTTATCACGGCGCCGAGCATAAAGTGATTGCCTGTTTGGAAGCAGGCCGGGAATTGACACCGGAAAATGCCGCAGAGTATACCACCCTGCACCCGCGCTGCGGCACCAGTTTTCTCTTGCTTGTCATGACGGTCAGCATCCTGCTGTTTGCTTTTTTCGGCTGGCCAACTCTTTGGCTGCGCCTGTTGCTGCGCCTGCTCCTTTTGCCCCTGGTGGCAGGTATTTCTTATGAGCTTATCCGGCTGGCGGGGCGTTACCGTTTTTTCTGTTCCCTAACCGCTCCCGGCCTGTGGCTGCAGCGGCTGACCACACGGGAACCGGACCGGGGGCAGCTGGAAGTAGCCATTAAAGCTGTGCAAGCTGTCCTTGCCGGTGCAGGGGAAAGCGAGGTGTAATGGATGTTTGAGAAACTGGAGGCAATTGAAGAACGCTATGAGGAACTGGAGCGGCAGCTTAGCGACCCGGAGGTCATCGCCCGGCAGGACGAGTGGCGCAAACTGACAAAAGAGCATGCCCGCCTGACGGAAGTAGTTACTGCCTACCGCGATTATAAAAAGGCGGATGCTAACCTGCAGGAAGCCAAAGAAATGCTGGCGGACAGCAGCGACGAGGAACTGAACCGCTTCCTCAAGGAAGAAATTAATAATTACGCGGAAGAAAAAGAGCGGTTGGCGGAGCGCCTGCGCATTCTGCTTTTGCCCCGCGACCCCAATGACGAGAAAAACGTCATTGTGGAAATCCGGGCAGGCACCGGTGGCGAGGAAGCGGCGCTTTTTGCCGCCGACCTGTTTCGCATGTATACCCGCTATGCGGAGCGGAAAGGCTGGAAAACGGAAATCATGGATGCCAATCCGACCGATATCGGCGGTTTTAAGGAAGTCATTTTTGCCATTGAGGGAGAAGGCGCTTACAGCCGCTTGAAATATGAAAGCGGTGTCCACCGGGTGCAGCGGGTGCCTACCACCGAGTCGGGCGGACGCATTCACACCTCGGCAGCAACCGTGGCAGTCCTGCCGGAAGCGGAAGAAGTGGAAGTGGAAATCAACCCGCAGGATTTGCGCATTGATGTTTTCTGCTCTTCCGGCCCCGGCGGGCAAAGCGTGAATACCACCCAGTCCGCCGTGCGCATCACTCACCTGCCAACGGGGACGGTTGTTACCTGCCAGGATGAAAAATCGCAGTTAAAAAACAAGGAAAAGGCCATGCGTGTCCTGCGCGCCAGGCTTTATGAGCGTGCGCAGGCGGAAAAACAGGCTGAACTGGCGCAAACCCGCAAATCCCAGGTCGGCAGCGGCGACCGCAGCGAACGCATCAGGACATATAATTTCCCGCAGGGACGTGTCTCCGAGCATCGCATCGGCCTTACCCTGTATAAGCTGGATCAGTTTCTGGACGGAGATATGGATGAAATTGTGGATGCACTGATTACCAATGCCCAGGCCGAACAATTGAGAAAGGTGGACCAAAAGACATGACAGTCAGTGAAGCCCTGCAGAGGGCTTCTTTGCTGCTGCGGGAGGCCGGGCTCAGGGAGCCTCGGCGGGAGGCGGCGGCACTCCTGTGCGCCGCACTGCACAAGCCGCCGGCCTGGGTTTACGCCCACGGGGAAGAGACTCTTGACCCCGCTGCAGCCGCGCTTTTTTTTGCCTGGACAGAGCGTCGCCGGCGCAGGGAGCCGTACGCTTATCTCACCGGGGAGCGGGAATTTATGGGGCTCCCCTTTGCCGTTACCCCGGCCGTCCTTATTCCCCGCCCGGAAACGGAAGTGCTGGTCACAGTCGCTGCCGGCATTTTGCAAAATCATCCCGCCCCGCACATCCTGGACGTGGGTACAGGCAGCGGCGTTATTGCCTGTGTCCTGGCACTGCAGTTGCCTGCAGCCCGGGTTTGTGCCGTAGACATTTCCCGGGAGGCGCTTTTGGTTGCCGCTCGCAATGCCGCCCGGCACGGCGTCGCGGAGCGGATCCGCTTCCTGCAGGGAGACCTGTACGCACCGGTGGCGGGAGAGCAGTTTTCCGCCGTTGTCAGCAACCCCCCCTATATTCCTGCTGGGGAGATAGGCACCCTGGAGCCCGATGTCCGGGACTATGAACCGCGGGCGGCACTTGACGGCGGCCCGGACGGCCTGCATTTTTATCGCCGTCTCACGGCCGAATTGCCCAAGCTCGGCTGCAGGCCGCAGCTTTTGTGCCTGGAAGTGGGCTTCGGCCAGGCGGAAGCGGTGGCGGAAATGTGCCGGGCTTGCGGTTTTGCCCGCGTTGATATTTATCCGGACCTGGCCGGCATCCCCCGCGTTGTCGCCGCCTGCTGCGATGAATCCTTCTCCGGGCAGTGCAAACCCGAGGGAAAGAAGAAAAGGCATGCCGACTGAGCGGGCATGCTTTTTTTTACCTGAGGCCTGGAAAGGCAAAACTTTCGGCCTTCCCCCCGTTTACAACATGAAAATTATGGCAATACTATGGTGCAGGAAGAATAGGGGGGAAGAAGATGCAAGAGAAAAAAGTCCAGCTTAGCGGGGTCAATACTTACAAGCTGCCGGTATTAAGCAGCGCCCGCATGCAGGAACTCTTCCGCAGGATGCGTGCAGGGGATAAAAATGCCCGCCATGAACTGGTGAACGGCAATCTGCGCCTGGTGTTAAGCGTGCTGCAGCGCTTTAAGAACCGGGGAGAGAACCTGGACGATCTTTTCCAGGTGGGTTGTATCGGTCTCTTGAAAGCAGTTGACAATTTTTCCCTTGAACATAACGTGCATTTTTCCACCTATGCCGTACCCATGATTATCGGTGAAATCAAGCGCCACCTGCGTGACAACAGCGCAGTCCGTGTCAGCCGCTCCCTCAAGGCGCTGGCGCAGAAAGCCCAGCAGGCCAGGGAAGAGCTGACGCGCAAACTGCTGCGTGAGCCGACTGTCCAGGAAATTGCCCGGGAACTGGAAGTAACGCCGGAGGAACTGGTTTTTGCCTACCAGTCCGTTAACGACCCCGTGTCGCTGCACGATCCTGTTTTTGCCGATTCCACTGACCCGGTCTATATTATGGACCTTGTCAGCGACCAGAAAAACCATGCAGATCTGTGGGTAGAAGACATCACCCTGCGGGAAGCGCTGCAGATTCTTCCGGAGAGGGAGCGGCGCATCCTGGAATCGCGTTTCTTTGAGGGCCGAACCCAGACGGAAATAGCTTCCGCCATCGGCATTTCCCAGGCGCAGGTGTCGCGGATAGAAAAAGCAGCCCTGCGTCGCATCAGGCTCCACCTGGCAGGGGAGGAGGACGGGGGTGTGGGCAGTGCGGGGGCGTAAAGCAGCCCTTTTGGTCATGTTGCTTTTGCCGGTGCTTATGGCCGTCCCCCCGGCTGCTACGGCAGGCGGGGAAACGGTACTGCGGCTTCATGTCCGGGCCCACAGCGACGCACCGGCTGACCAGGCAATAAAATATGCAGTCCGTGACGCCGTCCTTGCGGTCCTGGCCGGCTTGCCGCAGCCGCAAAGTGCCGAGGATGCCCTGCGCCAGACTGCCGCCGCGCTGCCCCGGGTGCTTAACGCCGCCCAAAAAACAGTGGCGGCGGCGGGTTGCTCCTATCCCGTGCGGGCGGAGCTCGGGCCTGCTTCTTTTCCTACCAGGATGTACGGCGGGAAAGTTTACCGCGCCGGCACTTACCAGGCTTTGCAGATTTACTTGGGCGCGGGCCGGGGACAAAACTGGTGGTGTGTCCTTTTTCCGCCGCTTTGTTTCCTGGAGGCTGAAGGCGAAAGTATGAACCAGACCAGGACAGTGGCTGTACAGCCGCAAAAACCGCAGCCGCTTTTGCGTTTCAAATCGCGTCTTTGGACATGGCTTAAGCAGCTTTTTGGCAAAAGCTGAAACCCGGGGCACCCTTTCCTCTTATTGAAAAAGTAAGACCCTTCAGCTATAATGAACACGGTGATAACTACACCTACAGAGAGAAAAATCCGACGTTGCAGAGGGCGTCATCAAACCGGGAGGAAACATGTTTTGGCAAATAATAATTGAGCTTGCCGGCGGCTTTGGCCTTTTTCTGTTCGGCATGCAGCTGATGGCTTCGGGGATGCAAAAGGCGGCCGGTGACCGGCTGCGCCGCATTTTGGAGGTTTTGACAACCAAACCGATTATCGCCGTGCTTACCGGTATTATTGCCACTGTGCTGGTGCAGAGCAGCAGTACCACCACCGTCATGTTGGTCGGTTTTGTTAATGCAGGCCTGATGACACTGCATCAGGCCGTGGGAACCATTTTCGGCGCCAATATCGGCACTACCGTTACTGCGCAGATTGTTTCGCTGAATATAACGCAACTGGCTTACCCTGCAGTAGCCGTAGGCGCCGTTTTAACTTTTTTTGGCAAACGGCGTACTTCCAGATACATCGGGCAGGCAGTCCTGGGCTTTGGTGTCCTTTTTCTTGGCATGAACATCATGTCTGGTAGTCTGGTACCGCTACGGGAAAATACTTCCCTTTTACAATTATTGCAGGATTTCGGACGGTCGCCCCTTTTAGGCGTCCTAGCCGGAGCCGTGTTTACAGCCATCATTCAGTCCAGCAGCGCCACAACCGCTATCGTCATTGCCATGACCAACCAGGGAATGCTTGACCTGCCGGCCGCCATAGCCATTATCCTGGGTTCCAATATCGGCACCTGTGTCACCGCGCTGCTTGCCAGCATCGGAACGGCACTTTCCGCCCGGCGCGCTGCCGTGGCGCACCTTTTGTTTAACATGACAGGCGTTTTTATTGCCCTCATTTTTTTCCGGCCCTATGTTTCCCTGATTACGCTCACGGGGGGGACGGTAGCGCGGCAGGCGGCCAATGCCCATACTTTCTTCAACGTTTTCAATACCGTCATCTTTTTGCCCCTGCTTAAGCAGTTTGTTGCCGCGATTACCTTCCTGGTGCCCGGCGAAGACGTTGCGGTGGAGATGGGGCCCAAATACCTGGACAAGCGTATCCTGCTGACGCCGGATGTGGCTATTGGCAGCGTCCGCCAGGAATGTTTGCGCATGGCCAACCTGGGCAGGGAAATGGTCACGGAAGCCATGCAGGTTTTTCTCCGGGACGACGCGAAGTTAATGCAGCATGTGCTGCAAAAAGAGGAGCTGGTGGACAGCCTGGAGAAAGAAATAACTGTTTACCTGGCCGAACTGTCCCAGCATTCCCTGACCAAGGCACAGTCCAAGGAAGTATCCGCCCTCATGCATGCCGTCAACGACCTTGAGCGCATTGGCGACCATGCGCAGAACTTGATTCAGCTGGCTGAACAGAAAATGGAGGAGCGCCTGCCGTTTTCCGAACAGGCCATTGCCGAGCTGGAGGATATGTACCACACGGTGGATGACATGATCGCCAAGGCCATCACCGCTTTTGAACGCAAGGATCTTTTGCTTGCCAGCCAGGTGGTGGACCAGGACGATGTGGTTGACAACCTGGAGCGCGTGCTGCGCAAATCACATATTGCGCGCATCAATGAAAAAATATGTTTTCCCCCAAGCGGCGTGATCTATCTTGACATTATCAGCAACCTGGAGCGTATTGCCGACCATGCCACAAACTTTGCCCAAGCGGTGCTGGGGGATTTTTAAAACGGGGTGAAGATGGTGCAAAAACAACTGGAGTCATACCGTGAGCAGTTCCGGGAATACAAAATGACTCCCCAGCGCCGCCTGATTCTGCAGACCTTGCTGGAAAACCGTGAGCAGCATTTAAGCGCAGAAGAGCTTTATGCTTTGCTGAAAGAAAAAGACAGTGAAATTGGCCTTGCTACAGTTTACCGGACACTGGAACTCATGGAAGCTTTAAGCATTGTGCATAAGCTGAATTTTGGCGACGGCCGCAGCCGCTATGAACTGTGCCAGCCCCACACGGAGCACCAGCATCATCATCTTGTCTGCCTGCGGTGCAACCGCATCCTGGAAGTGAAGGAAGATTTGCTGCAGCAGCTGGAAACACTTATAGAAAAGGAACACGGCTTCCAGATCCTAGACCACCGTGTTTCTTTTTATGGCTACTGCAGCGACTGCCAAAAGAACGAAACAACCGGGGAGGGAGCCAATGGGTAAGCATTTAAGCAAAGTCCGGCTTCTCGTCGGCTTTTTTTTGCTAGCAGCAATTCTTTTTGCCTTGCCCGCCGCGGGCGGTGCGGCGCCTGAGGAGACCGACGCAGCGATACGGCTGCGCGGCCGGGTGCTTTCCGTGGATAACCTGGAGCCGGCTGACGAATTTGCCGGTTTTGTAACCATGGAACAGGTGGCAAAAGTGGAAATCACCGCCGGCAAATATAAGGGAGAAGTTTTTACCCTGCTTAACTACCTGACAGACCACCCGTATTTCGATATTGTCCTTACGCCGGGCGACAGGGTGCTTTTGCGCGGGGAAGTGGATGCGGAGGGTAAGCTGCGAACGGTGGAACTGGAGGACCGTATCCGCGACACCTATCTTTACTGGCTTGCCGGCCTTTTCCTCGTGCTTTTGGTGCTGATCGGACGTCGCAAAGGCTTAATCACCTTTGTAACTCTGGGCATTACTGTGGCCTGTGTTTTTTGGCTCCTCCTGCCCCTCCTGCTGCGCGGCTGGTCACCCATTCCCCTGGCAGTCCTGGTCTCGGCGGTTGTTACTTTTATTACCCTGGTGGCGCTTAACGGACTGCAGCGGAAAACATTTGCCGCCCTCATCGGCACGGTGGGCGGAGTGCTGGTGGCGGGGCTTTTGGCTTATTTTGCCGGAACCGCCGCCCGCCTGACAGGCTTTTCCAGTGAAGAGGCCCAAATGCTGCAGTTTATTGAGCTTGGCCATATTGATGTGCGGGGACTGCTTTTTGCCGGCATTATTATCGGCGCCCTGGGCGCCGTCATGGATGTGGCCATGTCCATTTCCTCCGCTGCCCATGAAATATACCTGAATTCGCCCGGTATCAGCATGCGGCGGCTGATCCAGTCCGCCCTGAATATAGGCACAGATATGATGGGAACCATGGCCAACACACTGATCCTGGCGTACGCCGGTGCATCCCTGCCTTTAATGCTGCTTTTTTTGGGTACGGACACGCCGCTGTTTTCCATTATCAACCGGGATCTGATAGCAACGGAAGTGATCCGCGCCCTGGCGGGCAGTATCGGCATGATAGCCGCCGTCCCGCTTACCGCCGTCACCTCCGGCTTTCTGCGGCTAGCCGGGGCAAAGAAAAGCCCAAAAGTGCAGCAGGAAATACAAAAAGAAGGGTAGGCAGCAACCGTGCCTGCCCTTCTTTTTTTGTCTTCGTTTTAACCTTAAACTTTTATTCTTTGGCGGGAGAACGCTCCCGCTCCTTTTGCCAGGCGGCCAGGGCGGCGGCATAAATCTCCTTCAAGGGAATGCCGGTCTCCGCAGCCAGGGCGGCGCAATCCTCATATTCGGGGGAGGCATTCAGCAGGCGGCCTTCATGTTCGCCCAGCTTGACGCGAACCGGTCCGTAGGGGGTTTTTACTTCCACGCTGCGCCGCGCAAGCATCAGCTTGTCCGCGTACGTTTTACGCACGCCCAGAGTGGTGGTTTCGGCAAAAAGCACCCGCAGGACCGCTTCTTCGTGGGGAGGCTGGACCAGTACGTTTATCATGGTGCCCGGCCGGCCTTTTTTCATCAGGGCAGGCGTCAACACAACATCAACCGCCCCGGCGGCCGCCAGCTTCCCGGCCAGGTAACTGTAAAACTCCGGGTTCATGTCATCAATGGCCGCTTCATAAACGGTAACTTTCGCGGCGGCAAGACTCCCCTCCTCTGCCGTACCCACAATCGCCCGCAGCACATTGGGCCGGGACAGTTCCCTGCTGCCTGCGCCGTAGCCGGTTTTTTGCACCGTCATGGCAGGCAGGGGTCCAAAAGTGGCAATACTGGTCAGGATGGCGGCGCCGGTAGGCGTAAGCAGCTCTCCCTCCGCCCAGGCGCCGGCAACGGGTATGCCGCGCAAAAGCTCCAGTGTGGCCGGCGCCGGCACCGGCAGGACCCCATGGGCGCATTCCACGGTGCCGCAGCCTGTCTGCAGGGGGGAGGCATAGATTTTTTCCGCTTCCAGGTCTGCCAGGGCGGCTGCCGCCCCCACAATATCCACAATTGCATCCACCGCTCCCACTTCATGGAAGTGGATTTTTTCTGCCGCCACACCATGGACCTTGCCTTCCGCCTCGGCCAGGCGGGAAAATATTGTCAGGCTTAATTCCTTAACCCTGGGGGAAAGCCCGCTGGCGAGGAGCATCCGCTTAATCTCGCCAAAATGCCGGTGCGGCTGGTCCGCTTCCCGTACCTTGACATGCACCTTGAGGGCACTGATGCCCTTTTGGTTTACCCGCTCAGTCTTGAGTTTATAACCGGCAAGCGGCAGCTTGGCCAGCTCGGATCTTACCGCTTCCTCGCGGGCGCCTGCATCCAGCAGGGCGCCCAGGATCATGTCGCCGGCGGCGCCGGCAAAACAGTCGAAATAAAGAATTTTCATGTCCCACTCTCCCTTTTGCCGCACCGGACGCGGTTGATGAGCGCAGCCGTGTAGCCGCCGCCAAAACCGTTGTCAATATTGACAACGGCCACACCGGTGGCACAGGTGTTGAGCATGGTCAGCAGGGCGGAAAGTCCGCCGAAGTTGGCGCCGTAGCCCACCGACGTGGGGACGGCAATGACGGGGCTGTCCACCAGGCCGCCTACCACGCTGGCCAGTGCTCCTTCCATCCCGGCTACCACCACCAGCGCGTTGGCGGCCTGCAGGCGCTTTTGACTGGCCAGCAGACGGTGAATGCCGGAAACGCCCACATCATAAAGCCGCTCCACATAAGCGCCCATCAGTTCCGCCGTCAGGGCCGCTTCCTCCGCCACCGGCAGGTCGGCAGTCCCCGCCGCTACTACCAGGACCAAGCCTTCTTTTTCCTGGTCCGGGTCGCGGTTTACCACAATGCATTTCGGCAGGGGAAAGTATTCGGCTCCCGGCAGGATGGCTTTCACCGCAACGTAGACCTGCTCCTCGGCCCGGGTGGCCAGAATACTGCGCGTGGATTCCGCCATCCGCGCGATGATATTTACTATCTGTTCCGTAGTTTTGCCGGGACAGTAAATTACTTCTGGGAAACCCTGGCGCAGGGCGCGGTGGTGATCCACTTTGGCAAAGCCCAGATCTTCAAAGTCCAAAGTGCGCAATCTTTCCAGCGCCTCGTCTACTGTTAATTCGCCTTGCTGCACATGCGTGAGCAGGCTGCGCAGATATTTTTTGTCCATCCGCTTGCCTTTGCCTCCTTTCTTGTTCTATCCATAAATGTATCATAATTTCTTTGCCAAAATAAACAGCGGGCAGAAAATCGTTCCCATCCGGGCAGACTATAACGGCAGGATATCCGGAAAAATTTGTCGAACATAAACCGGAAAATTAACGTGCCCAGGGTGTAGGTTTGTCAAACATTTTGGACACGGTACAGTTTTAAAAATTCCAGCGGAGATAGGTAGCCGAGAGGACGCATCGGGATATTGTTTGAACGGCGGTTGTAAGCTTTAAGCTGGGCCTGGAAG
>JAAYMN010000002.1 GCA_012521345.1 Bacillota bacterium | reverse complement strand
TGCCTGGGCGATCAGCAAGGTAGCGGACGCGTTGACAGTAAAAGCAATTTTGTGATAAATTCAAGTGAAGATAGCAGAGGAGGAGAAAGTATGGGACAAAACCTGACACGTAAAATTATTGCCGCCCACCTGGTTGCAGGAGAAATGAAAACCGGAACGGAAATTGCCATCCGGATTGACCAGACACTGACACAAGATGCGACCGGCACCATGGCTTACCTGCAGTTTGAAGCCATGGGCGTGCCCCGTGTCAAAACGGAGCTGTCCGTATCTTATGTTGATCATAATACACTGCAGACAGGCTTTGAAAATGCGGATGACCACCGCTTTTTGCAGACTGTGGCCGCCAAGTACGGCATATATTTCTCCAGGCCCGGCAACGGCATCTGCCACCAGGTTCACCTGGAGCGTTTCGGCGTGCCGGGGAAAACGCTGCTTGGTTCCGACAGCCATACGCCCACCGGCGGCGGCATCGGCATGCTGGCCATCGGCGCAGGCGGCCTGGATGTGGCTGTGGCCATGGGGGGCGGCCCCTTCTACCTGACAATGCCGAAAGTTGTCAAAGTGGAACTTCTGGGGCAGCTTAAGCCGTATGTTTCCGCCAAGGACGTGATCCTGGAAGTGCTGCGCCGCCTGACAGTCAAAGGCGGTGTGGGTAAGATCCTGGAATATACCGGACCGGGCGTCAAGACTCTCACCGTGCCGGAGCGTGCCACTATAACCAACATGGGGGCGGAACTGGGCGCCACCACTTCCATTTTCCCCAGCGATGAAGTGACACGCGCCTTTCTGGCCGCCCAGCAGCGGGAAGAACAGTGGGTGGAACTTTTGCCCGACGAAGATGCCGAGTACGACGAAACGCTTGTTATCGACCTGTCCGCACTGGAACCCCTGGTGGCCTGCCCGCACAGCCCGGATGCAGTCAAGCCGGTGCGGGAAATGGCCGGCCTGAAGGTAGACCAGGTTATCATCGGCAGCTGCACCAATTCTTCCTTTACCGACTTGGTCCAGGTTGCCAATATCCTGCGCGGCAAAAAGGTGCATCCCGATGTCAGCCTGGCCATTGCACCCGGCTCGCGCCAGGTCTTTGAGATGCTGGCACGCAACGGGGTGCTGGCCGATCTGATTGCCGCCGGCGCCAGGATCCTGGAGACGACCTGCGGGCCTTGCATCGGCATGGGGCAGGCTCCCGCCACCAACGCCGTTTCCGTCCGTACCTTCAACCGCAATTTCTACGGCCGTTCCGGCACTGCCAGCGCCAAGGTATACCTGACGGGGCCCGAGACGGCGGCGGCTACGGCCATTGCCGGCGTCCTCACCGATGCCTCCGGCCTGGGGCTGACCACCCGTGTCGAGATGCCGCAGCAGTTCCTGGTGGACGACAGCATGATTATTCCTCCCGCCGCCGAGCCGGATAAGGTGGAGGTGGTGCGCGGGCCAAACATTAAGCCGCTGCCGGTCAACACGGAATTGCCGGAGACATTGCAGGCAAGCGTACTTATCAAGGTTGAAGACAACATCACCACAGACCATATTATGCCTGCCGGGGCCAAAATTCTGCCCCTGCGCTCCAACATTCCGGCCATCAGCGCCTATGTTTTCTCCCAGATAGACCCCACTTTTGCCGAACGCGCCAAAGCCGCAGGCAGCGGCGTGGTGGTGGGCGGCCACAATTACGGCCAGGGCTCCAGCCGGGAGCATGCCGCACTAGCGCCCATGTATCTCGGAGTAAAAGCGGTTATTGCCAAATCTTTCGCCCGCATTCACCATGCCAACCTGGTAAACTTCGGCATCCTGCCGCTTACTTTTGTCAACGAGGCCGATTATGACAGAATCAACCGGGACGACAAGCTGGAAATCAGAAACCTGCGTTCACAGCTGGCAGGAGAAACGCTGACGGTGCATAATCTGACCACCGGCGAAACTTTCATGGTCCGGCACAACCTGTCCCCGCGCCAGATCAGTATTGTGACGGACGGCGGGCTGCTGAACCACACCAGAAAGCAAAATGCATAGTTATTGCATACGGTTTTATCTGTTTTGGCAAAAAGCCATTCCCCTCCTGTTTGGGCAGGGGATTGGCTTTTTTGTTCACAGGTGTCGACCTTTACTTGAACAGGGTCCTGGTCTTGTCGGGAGCGGATTCCTCCGGCCGGTGCGGCAGCCTGAATGGAAAAAAGGGAAGGATAATACTTTACTGGGGCAGAAATAGTGGGGGAAAGCCCGATGGCGGATGCCGGCGCATTTAACAATAAGAATATGCCAATAGATAATACGGCGGCGGTTGCCGGAAGCGGCTGCATATAATAAGAAGGTGGGACAATGACGCATCCGGTGCTTGAACTGTTTCATCCGCTTGTCCAAAAATGGTTTACGGAAAAGCTGGGTGAACCGACGGACATTCAAAGCAAGGCCTGGCCGCACATTGCACGCGGGGAGCATGTGCTGCTTGTGGCGCCGACAGGCAGCGGGAAAACCCTGACAGCCTTTTTATGGGCGCTGCAGAAGTTAATCACGGGAGAATGGCAAACCGGCCAGGTCCGCGTTTTATATGTTTCGCCTTTAAAAGCGCTGAATAATGATGTGCGGCGCAACCTGCTGCAGCCCCTGCAGGAGCTGCAGGCCTGTTTTGAGGCAGCCGGCCTGCAGTTTCCCGCTCTTTCGGTTCTAACCCGCAGCGGTGACACGCCGCAGCAGGACCGCCGCAAAATGCTGCGCAGGCCGCCGGAAGTCCTCATTACCACCCCGGAAAGTCTCAATTTAATCCTTACCTCAAAAAACAGCCGCACCATGCTGACAGGCGTGAAAACGGTCATCCTGGACGAAATTCATGCCGTACTGGGCAGCAAGAGGAGCACACATCTGATTACCGCCGTGGACAGATTAGTGCCTCTGGCCGG
>JAAYMN010000030.1 GCA_012521345.1 Bacillota bacterium | reverse complement strand
GTTTCCCCGGCCAGCAGAACATCTCTTGCCAGCATAACAGTTTCCGCGCTGACAGGAATGCCGGGCAGCAATAATTTTTCTGCCAAGCGGCCTGCATGCAGCTGGCCACACCCGGCGATGCTTTCATCCTCGCAATGCTCCAAAAGCGGCAGATCAGACTCCGCACACAGCTGCAGCACCTGCCGTGCCACCCCTGCCGACTGAATGCCGCGGCCGTCGTCCGTTACCGCACAGGCGCCACTGGCAGCCATGGCGGCAATCTCCGCAGGCTCCGCCCCCTGCGAACCCTTGGTGGCCGCGCCCACAGGCCAGATACGAACCGGAACGCCGGCAGCCAGCTGCTTCAGCTGCCTGATTTTTTCAGCGCTGTCCGTTACCGGCCGCGTATTGGGCATGGCGGCAATGGCCGTATAACCGCCGGCGGCGGCCGCCCTGCCGCCGGTCAGAACAGTCTCCTTTTCCTCATACCCCGGTTCACGCAGGTGTGTATGGACATCAATCAGTCCCGGCACAACGGTCAGGCCGCTTACATCCAAGATCAGACGGTTTTCCGCCGGGATGCGGCGTGCAATAGCCTGCACCTTGCCTGCACCGATTAAAACGTCATATGCTCCGTGCAAGTTTTGGCTCGGGTCAATGACCGTCCCGCCGCGCAAAACAATTTCGTCCACTTTTTCCTCCCAGAAAAGCCGATTCCGGAATATTCCACAACTAGTTCGTCACAAAAGCAGCAATTTCCTTTTTGTTCTCTGCCGCAGGAATAGAAAAACGCCGCCACGGCAGCTAGGCCGGCGGCAGCAGGATTTTCCTGCCTGTTTTACCTTTCCGGAAAAGCGGGTGGAAAAAAACTTCATGGTTTACGCGCCACAGACTGTCCCGGTAATTGCCGGCCAGTTGCAGGCAGTATGCGGGAAAGCGTTCAAAATGCAGGAGGGATGCTACCTGGGAATAAAACTCGCGTCCCGCTTTGGTAAGGGCCGGCACATTCTTACAGACAAGTCCGCTTTTTACCAGGTCATCCAGAAAGCCTTGTATTTCAAAACTATGGACGCCTGTCACCCCTTTATAAAACTCGTAGCAGATGCCGGAACGCTGCGCCGCCGGGCAATTTGCCAGCGCCAGGAAGAGAAAATTGTGCAGTGTGCGTGGCCGGTCAAAGGGAAATGCAGCCAGCAGTTTCAGCAACAAAACATGGTGCAGTGTATAAGTAAAGGTATACCCGTTCATTGTTTTCCCCTTTTTCTCCTGCCGGGCAGGTCTGCTTTATACTGCATTTGGCTTTCCTCAGTGTTTGCGGCGGAGAGGGAAAATATGCGAAAGTGATAAAAATCCAGATAAAGCTAGTGCTTTTATCTGGATAATTCTTCACTGCTGTTTATCCGGCTGAACACCCGCATGCTGCTGCAGATAAGCGGTGACTATTTCCGGGTCCGCCATGTCGCAGAACTGTTCCAGAAGATGTGCTTCCAGCTTGCGTGCCGCACGCAAATGACTGCACACTGTCCGGTAGGACTGAATAATTGTCAGTTTGTTTCCTCCTTCTAGCGTCAGCGTGCATGGTGCCGGGCTGGCGGCAGCTTCAATTATGGAGCGAAGTCGGAAATAGCCATACGCCGGGTCCCCTGGTATAAGCGGTTTTCTGGTCTTGAGCGGAACATAAAGCAAAAAAGGGGACAATACCAGTGGGACCAGGTTGCTTTTACCGATCAGCGGCCCAAACTGCTTTCTGGCTTCCTGCAGATTAACCGTAAAAGCTCTGGCTATTTGTCTTAAAAAGGAGCGCATGCCAACCTGCTGCCATCCTGTGGTACCATCACGGAAGAAAACATAAACGCTCTGGCCTGCTCCACTTTGATAATCCGGTATAAAAGCGGCAATTCGCATAATATCACGTGTATCCAAACAAAAACCTCCTTACCTGTTATGTAAGGAGGGAGTTTCTGTGAACATTATATTCGCCGTATTTGCAGGATGTTACGCCCTATTGCCCTGTGCCGCCGGCCCCTAATCGTGTTCTCCCTTCAAGTAGGAAAGCATGTTGCGGTATGCCTTCTCTTCCAGCCGCAATGCCCTATTAATCTCCTGATATTTGCCGGAGATGCTGGCGCAGGATACGCCGTATTCGGCAGCCAGTTCTTTTTGCGTCAGATCCAGGTAGTGAAAACGGGCAAGGCTGTATTCCAGGGCCGCAGCCCAGGTCTGTACCTTGGTGATGCGCGGCGTGTCAGGATAGACTGTATTGATAAAATCCTGCCAGATGGCCTGCACGTCTTCAAAAAAGCCGTCATCATAGCAGTTGCTTTTTTTCATATTCTGTATGGTGCAGTCAACCACCTGTTGCCATTCCTGCCGCCACTGCGGCCCGGCAAAGGGATACTGGTTGAGGTCCACCTGACACATTTGGCCGTTCATAAAGACCCGGACCGCCTGGTCGTGCCCCATATCTTTTAACGCCAGCAGCGCCAGCTGCCGGAAGCGCTCTTTAACCCACGGATTGCGCACATAATCCAGCAGCACAGCTTTGGCTTTCTTCCCGCCCAGCTGAGTGTAAAAGGAAATAATATCTTCCTTAAACTCATCCGGTCCGGCATACAGCCAGTTGCGCAGCTTCCTGCGAAAGCCGGGATTCTGCCTGTAATAGTCCCTTACTTCTTCCACGCCCGTTTTGGCCAAGATTTTTTCCAGGTAAAGGTTATACTCCTGAGCGGAAAAAGGTTCTGCATCATAGTTTTCATCCAGGGCTGACAGCAATTCTGATGCCTCGTAAGCCATGTCGCCCTCCGGATCAAGCTGCAAGTAACGCTCCAAAAAATACTGGGATTTATCCATCTCTTCCAGCAGGCCGTAATTGATGGCCAGGAGGAAATAGCAGTCAGTCATTTTCGGATCGAGCTCGCGCAGAATATAGAGGAAGATGCGGTTCGCTTCATGCAGCCTGCCGATCTTACTCAACATGCAAGCCAGGTTGTAGTGATTGGCGGCATCTTGAGGATCTGCACTGACAGCTTTCTGAAAATAAAATAAAGCTTTTTCCAGCCTGTTTCTACGGTAATGAAACATGCCCTTTTTCAGGTAAAAGCCGGCATCCCTCTGGAATGGCACCACATTGCTTCTGTTTTGCACTGGACAAACATCATTTTTGCGATGACTTTCTTTCATGTTTTCACCACCTTCTACTCTGCCAAACCAAGGAAAATATCCCGTTCCAATAAACGGTCCCACTCTGTCCAGCCATTGTCTTTGGCCCCTTTTCCGGTTGCCTGGGCAAACTGGTTCAGCCGGGCCGAGGTCAGGTCGGCATGAAAAAGAGCATACGCGGCAAATGTTCGCGGTACCACCGGCGACCCCCACTCTTTCTGTCCGTGATGGGCAAGGATCATATGCAACAGTTCAAGGTAAAGCGCCTCGGGAAAGCCGGCAAGCTTTTTTATTTTTTGTGCCAGCATTTCAGCGCCGATCATAATATGGCCGTGCAGTTTGCCGCGAGTTGTCACCTCAATAGTTAAACCTTTTATCTCATATTCCTCAATCTTGCCTATATCATGCAGCAGGGCACCGGCAAGCAAAAGCGACAGGTCAAGCTGCCGGTAAAGAGAAGCAAAATGGCCGCACAGAGCTGCCACTTCCAAAGAGTGCTCCAGCAAGCCGCCCACATAATTATGATGGACCGAACGGGCGGCCGGAGCCTCGGTATAAGCCCGCAAAAAAGCTTCATCGTCGAAGAAGGCAGCCAGCAAATCCTGCAGTGCGGGCTCCGTTACCGTCAAAAGGACTGACTGCAGTTCTTTTAGCATTTCTTCCCTGGGTCGCGGTGATGTTTTCAAAAAATATTCTTTTTTTATCGACTCAGGCTCTACAACAGACAGGTCCGCCACCACCAGCTGCAAACCCTTAAAGTTGGTTACTTCCCCCTGGACCCGCACCACATCACCCACCGCAATCTTCCCGGCCAACTCCGGACCCCTCTCCCAGGCAACAGCTTTGATGCTCCCGCTCACATCAGCCAACTGCAGGCGCAAAAACTGCTCCCCGGCCCGGTTTGGCTGCGCAAAAGCGGCAAGTGACTTTTCCGTCACCAGGAATTCACTGCAGACAATGTCTCCAACCTTCAGTCCGGCAACAAATTGTTTTTCCACGCGAAGCCTCCGCCCTAAAACTATAATAGACTATATTCCCCACACTTGCTGTATTTCCTCTTTCCAAACCCATAACGGCTGTAATTGCCGCGCCCCGCGCCGACCGCTTCAGGAAGGCAGCGTAAAGCCCGGCCACTTTTGACCGGGCTTGTTCTGCTGCTAGGCCAGTTGCGGGCGGGGCAACAGTCCCGCGCGCTCCACAATCTCGGGCACGATTTCCTCCCAGGCAACCGCCATGATATGCACGCCGGCAACTCCTTCTACTGTTTTCAGGTGCTGAATCATCTCCACCGCAATTTTGACCCCTTCTTCTTTTTTGTCCGGGGCGGCTTTCAGGCGGTCAATAATATGGTCGGGCACAATCATGCCGGACACATTGTTTTTCATGTAGCGGGCGGCACCCAGGCTTTTCAGAGGAATAATCCCGGCAAGAATGGGCACTTTTTTGTGCAAGCCCAGTTCACGCACCTTTTCCATCCACCGTTCAAAACGTTCCATATCAAAGATGGCCTGTGTCTGAATAAAGTCGGCCCCGGCTGCAACTTTTTGCGCCAGGCGGTAGACTCGGTATTCAAACGGATCGGCGAATGGATTGGCCACCGCACCGATAAAGATGTCAATGGGGGCTTCCAGCTTGTCGCCGCCGAGTAGGGTCTGCTCGTCGCGCATTTTCTTCAGGGTGGCAATCAGGTTGATTGAATCCAGGTCGTTCACATTCTTTGCCTGCGGCTCATTACCGAAGGAGGCATGGTCGCCCTGAATGCAAAGCATGTTTTTGATTCCCAGCGCCGCCGCACCCAGCACATCGGACTGGATGCCGATCCTGTTCCGGTCGCGGCAGGTAATCTGGATGGTTGGCTCCAAACCCATGTCCAGCACAATCTTCCCGCAGGCGATGCTGGAAGCACGCACGATGGCAGTCTGGTTGTCAGTCAGGTTGACCGCATCCACATAGCCCTTGAGAATCTTGGCATGATGTTCAATTTTCTCCCGTTCCGCGCTCTTGGGGGGACCGAGTTCACCTGTAACCACAAACGCTCCGCTTTCCAGCACTTTTTGCAGATTGCTTTTCATTACAGTTTCACATCCTCCCTGATCATTTTGCGCGGGCCGCCATGGTGGGATGTGGACCAGTCTTTCGGCGGTCTTATTTTCATTAGGTCATCCAGTTTGTTAAACTTCAGCATCCGCTCCACAATCAAATGCCAGGCACAGTCCAAATCCTTGCTCACTTCACATTTGCCGTTTTGCGAACCGCCGCAGGGGCCGTTCAGCATGCTTTTGGAGCAGCGGGCTATGGGGCAGATCCCCATGGTCTCTTCCAGCACACAGTTGCCGCAGCCAAGGCAGTTTTCCAGCCACACGCCCTGTTCCGCAGGATAGCCCATAAAGGTTGTATTTAGGCCGGGAAGGGTCTGTTTTTCGGCAAAGTGCATATTCATTGTCTGGACGCCGACGCCGCAGGCCAGAGAGACAACCACATCGGCTTCTTCCACCAGCTTGCGGGCAGCTTCCAGGTATTCAAATTCACACTGGCGCTCTACCGTGTGGCTTTTTACCTGCACCGGCTTCCCTGCTTTCCGGCGGGCAAGGGAAAGGGCCAGGGCAGTTTCCCGGGCTTCTTTGTCGCCGCCTGCCATACAGACAGTCACACACTCGCCGCAGCCCAAAACCAGGATTTTCTCAAAGGGTTCAACAGCCTTGATAATTTCCGCCAAGGGTTTACGCTGCGCAACAATCATTCTTCCACACCTCCTTTGCCGCCGGCAACGGCAGCCGCTTGCGCCAGGAAATCAGCAGCCACAGCAGCAAAGTTCCTGACTTGTTCCGGGGTCAGCCTGATGCTTTTTACACGTTCCTCATCCAGGCCAATTTCAGCTAGGATCTCCTGTGCCCGGCCGGCACGTTTATCAGCCCATTTGGACACATCATGATAGGTGCATTCTGCTTCCTGTTCGCAGCCGGCAATGAACACGGCTTCCGCTCCCAGGTCAAACGCTTTCAAAATATTCTCCACCTCAACCTTGGCCACACAGGGAACACGGACAATGGCCAGGTTTTGCGGCTTCTCGCTGTTTACATAATTCAGAAATGCTTTTTCCGCAAAGGCGCCGTAGCTGCAGCAGAAGACAACTGCGGCAGGTTTGCCGTCCCGCTTGGCAAGGGCAACTGCTTCATCCAGCTGGTCCAGCGCATGCTGGGCATACTGGTTGCGGAAACGGATGGCGTGGGCAGGGCAAACGCCGACACAAAGGCCGCAAGCCTGGCACTCTTCATTGCGGATGGTAAAGATGCCGTTTTCGTCAATGTGCGGAACGCCGTACGGGCAGGTCCGCAGACAGGTAAGGCAGACGGCGCAGATTTCATCCAGGCACTCCGCCCCGGCGGCACAGTCAAGGCACCGGCGGCTTTCACAGAGAGCGGCGCGCTCGTCATAGCCGATTTCCACCACGTCGTAACTTTTAACCCGCTCCTGCCTGTCAAGCAGCGGCACGGCCACGCGGTCTATCCGCTTCACCTTCTCCACGGTGGCCGGGTTCAACCGGTCCAGGACAACATAACGGTCTGCATACTGGGCATCAAAGGGCACCTTGTCCAGATAGCATTTTACTGCCTGGGCCACCTTCTGCCCGGTTGCCATGGCCTCCACAGCCAGGCCGGGCCCGAACACCACCTCACCGGCGGCAAAAACACCGGGACGGGTTGTCTGCATAGTGCGCCTGTCAAATTTCAGCATCCCGCGTTCAGTCAGCTCAATACCGGAAGCTGCCAGGTAAGAAAGATTGTCATTGGTTTGGCCGATGGCCAGAATAATCACATTGCAGTCAATGGTTTTCAGAGCTTCGCCATACTGCGGGTTGAAACGCTTCTGCTCATCAAAAACATCCAGTACTTCCTGCAATTCCATGCCGGTGATATGACCGTCATCATCCAGGAAAATACACTTGGGACCCCAGGCGGGGTTGATAATGACGCCTTCTTCCAAGGCTTCTTCAATTTCCCACGGCAAAGCCGGCATTGTTTCACGGCACTCCAGGCAGGCCAGCTGGACGCTTTCCGCACCGCAGCGGACGGCTGAGCGGGCAACGTCCATGGCTACGTTGCCGCCGCCGATGACCAGAACTTTCCGTCCAGGCGGGAAAGTAAAGTTTTCATACTTGACCGCATGCAAAAACGGCAGGGCAAGCATTACATCCTTAGCCTCCGCGCCGGGAATGTTCAAGGTACGGCTTTGGGGCAGGCCAAGGGCAAGGATAATCGCCTGATACTCCTTTGCCAGGTCGTCAATGGATATGTCTTTGCCCAGTTCCACGCCTGTCCTGATTTTCACCCCCAGCGCCTCAATCCGGGCGATATCCCTGCGAATCGCTTCCATTGGCAGGCGATACAGGGGAATATAATTGGTAATGGCTCCTCCGGCTTCGGGAGAGCGTTCAAAAATGGTGACGGCGAAACCCATTTCCGCCAGGTCCCTGGCTGCCGCCAGGCCGGCCGGGCCGCCGCCGACGACGGCCACCTTTTCCGGCCGGGTTGCGGCCGCTTTTTTCACTTCCGGCCATTTTCCGTTTTCCAGGGCAAAACGTTTCAGAGCGCGGATGGAAACAGCTTCATCCACTTCTTTGCGCCTGCATTCGGTTTCACACGGATGTGCACAAATCATGCCGCAGACGCATGCCAGCGGGTTGGGGGCAATAATGGCTTCAATTGCTTTATCATAATTCCCCAGAGAAATTTGCCGCACGTACTCCTGTACGTCTGTGTGTATCGGGCATCCTCCCTGGCAGGGCGGATATTCCGGCACAGCGGCAGACAAGTCGTACTTGATGTTACTCACTGCTTTTCCTCCCTTCATCTTACTACTTCTATACTTTCTTGCGGCAAGCACCAATGTAGTCGTCGCCATAGGGATCCAGGTTCATAATAACCCTGGCAGCGGCAATGGTTTCCAGCAACTCTGCGTCACAGGCATCGGCAATCGCTGCGTCAAGACCGTTGGCAATAGCCATGGCGGCAAAAGTTTTATTTAAAAGTGCCCTGTTTTTTGCACCCTGCGAAATGTTGGAAAGCCCGATGACGGTACGCGGCGCCGGCTCAGCCAGCAGTTTTACCTGCCGCAGCGCCAGCAATACTTCCGGGCTGTGAGCCTGGCCCACATTGCAGGGCAGGACCATGGGGTCAAGATAGAGGCTTTCCATCGGTATCCCGTATGAAGAAGCCGCAGACACCAGTTCCATGAACAGTGCCACGCGCGTATCCGCGTCCTGGGGGATCCCCTGTTCATTCATCGCCAGACCAATGACCGCTGCATTATAACGTTTGGCCATGGTAAAGACCCGCTCCATTTTGGGCCATTCGGCCGGAACGGCATTAATCATGGCCGGGCGTTTGCATAACTCCAGGCCGGCCTCAATAACGTCAAAACTGATTGAATCCAGGCAGAGGGGCAGGTCGGTTACCTCCTGTGTAGTCTGTACCAGCCAGCGCATAGCCTTTTCCTGGTCTCTCACCAGCGGGCCAATGCTGAGATCAAGATAGCGGGCACCGCAGGCCTCCTGGCGGCGGGCCCATTTTTGTATGGGGTAAGGGTCACGAGCGCGTATCGCATCGGCAATGTCCTTAAACATGCCGTTAATTCTTTCGCCGATAATAAACATGAAAAAATGTACCTCCTTTACCGGCAGACCAGAAATAACAGCCACATAAGGATGCGTCCTTCCCCATTGCCGTTCCTTGCGGCATACAACACGCGCCGGCAGCTTTCTCCGCGCTTGCCGCCAGGGGAAGGGACAAAAGAATACTTTGTTGTATAGATATTCTTTAACTTGCCGGCTCTTCCTTTTTTCTGGCAGGCAGGTATCCTCTTTTCTGCTCTGCCGGATCAATCCGCAGAGGTGGGTACATTTTTAGACCAAGATATACAAGTATAGCGGTTTATACTTCGACATGCAGACGGAAATTCCTTTTCATAATAAACAATTAATTGAATTCCGCCGTATAAAAAGGCAAAAGCCGGGAGAACCCGGCTTTTTTCATTATTGGATAGTGCTTTTAGCAGCTTGAGCTTTGGCAAAAACCAGTTTGCCATCGGCAGCATCCACATGGACAGTGTCACCGGCGGTAAACTCGCCGCGCAGCATTCTTTCGGACAACTCGTCCTCGATTCTCCTCTGGATCACGCGGCGCAAAGGCCTTGCACCGTAAGTTGGGTCATAACCTTCCGCCGCCAGTAGTTTCTTGGCCGCTTCACTGACTGTAAAGCTGATGCCATAATCGCTGAGCCTTTTTTCCACTTCACGCAGCATCAGGGTAACGATCTGGGCCAGATGCTCTTCGTTCAGCGGGTGGAAAACAATCACTTCATCAATCCTGTTGAGAAACTCCGGCCTGAAAGTGCGCTTCAATTCAGCAAAAAGTTTATCTTTCATGTCTTCAAACGCTTGCCCTTCATCCGCCGCCCGGAAGCCAAGCGTGGACTGCTTCTTCAGTTCACTTGCCCCGACGTTTGAAGTCATGATAATAACGGTGTTGCGGAAGTCCACTGTTCTGCCCTTCCCGTCTGTCAGCCTCCCGTCCTCCAGCACTTGCAGCAGCACGTTGAATACTTCGGGATGCGCTTTTTCAATCTCGTCAAAAAGCACTACAGAATAAGGCTTCCGGCGCACCTTTTCCGTCAGTTGTCCGCCTTCGTCATAGCCTACATAACCGGGCGGGGAACCGACCAGGCGGGAAGTGGTGTGTTTCTCCATATACTCGGACATATCCAGCCGGATCAATGCATCCTCATCGCCGAACAGGCTTTCCGCCAGGGCACGTGCCAGTTCTGTTTTCCCAACACCGGTAGGTCCCAGGAAGATAAACGAACCGATGGGCCGCTTGGGATCCTTCAGCCCGGCCCTGGCGCGGCGGATGGCGCGGGAAACGGCTTCCACCGCCTCAGTCTGGCCGATAACGCGCTGGTGCAAGATGTTTTCCATATTCAGCAGGCGTTCCGTTTCTTCTTCTGCCAGCTGGTTGACAGGCACGCCGGTCCAGGCGGAAACAATCTGGGCAATATCGTCGGCCGTTACCGACTGGGTGTCGGTCAGTTTCCTTTGCTCCCATTCTTTCTTCAGGTTCTCCAGCTCTTCTTTCAGCTGCTGTTCCTTGTCACGCAGCTGGGCTGCCAGTTCAAATTCCTGACTGCGGACAGCGGCTTCTTTTTCCTGCCGCAGTGTTTCCAGCTGCTCCTCCCGCTCCTTCAGGTAAGGAGGCGCGGTATAAGCTTTCATGCGCACGCGGGAAGCCGCTTCGTCAATTAAGTCAATAGCTTTGTCGGGCAGGAAGCGGTCGCTGATATAGCGGGCCGACAGTTTGACGGCGGCCTGCAGCGCCTCATCGGTGATTTTAACACGATGATGAGCCTCGTAACGGTCACGGAGTCCTTTAAGAATTTCCAGCGTTTCTTCTTTAGTCGGCTCACCCACGGTAATGGGCTGGAAACGCCGCTCCAATGCCGGGTCGCGCTCAATATGCTTGCGGTATTCATCCAGAGTGGTGGCGCCGATGGCCTGCAGCTCGCCCCGGGCCAGCGCAGGTTTGAGAATATTGGCAGCGTCTATGGCGCCTTCCGCCGCACCGGCACCGATAATGGTATGCATTTCATCAATAAAGACAATTACATTACCTGCAGCACGCAGCTCGTCTATCAGTTTTTTCAGCCTTTCCTCAAATTCACCGCGGTATTTTGTTCCGGCCACCACAGCCGCCAGTTCAAGCGATACAACCCTTTTGCCTTTCAGGGTTTCAGGCACATTGCCTTCATTAATCCGCTGGGCCAAACCTTCGGCAATGGCTGTTTTGCCCACGCCAGGCTCCCCGATCAGGCAGGGATTGTTTTTCGTCCGGCGGGACAAAACCTGAATCACACGCTCAATTTCCGCTTCCCGGCCAATTACCGGATCCAGCTTGCCCTCTTTGGCCAATTTGGTCAGGTCGCGGCCGAACTGGTCCACTGTCGGCGTGGCAGTTGCCTGGCCGCCCTCAGCCTGCGGCTGCCCCTCCGCACTGCCCAGGTGGGCAAGGACGGATTTGCGGGCCTTGTCAAGGTCAACCCCCATATTTGTCAGCACCTGTGCCGCAATGCCTTCGCCTTCCCGGATCAGGCCCAGCAGGAGGTGTTCGGTGCCTACGTAATTATGTCCCAGGTTCCGGGCTTCTTCAAAAGCCAGTTCAATTACCTTTTTAGCCCTGGGAGTATAGCTTAAATTCAGCGTAACATGCTGGTCCCCTCTGCCCATCAATTTTTCAATTTCCGTCCGGACCGCGTCCGGCTCAACCCCCAGGGAAAGCAGGACTCTGGCGGCAATGCCGCTTCCCTCCCGGATAAGGCCAAGCAAAATATGTTCTGTCCCCACAAAATTATGGGACAGGCGCCTGGCTTCCTCCTGGGCCAGCAACAAAACTTTTTGCGCCCTTTGTGTATAACGTCCAAAAAACATAGACATATTTTTATTCCTCCCTTTCATGCAATTGTTTTCCTGCCAAACGCAGGCGGATCAGTTTGGCCCTCGCCCGGTCCCGCTCAAAGCTGTCCAGGTTCCGGCCTGTTAAATACTGCAAATATGCCGGTCTGTGCAAAAGCAGCAGTTCTTTCAGTATACTGCCGTCAACTTCCTCGATAAGTCCCAGATCGACACCCAGGCGGACATCAGACAAAAGCTGCATCGCTTCTTCAGAAGAGATCAGCCTGGCGTAGCGCAGCGTCCCCAGAGAACGGTTAACCCGGTCGGCAATTCTGTCCCTGCCTTCATTAAGCAGGATTTGCCGCGCCTGTGTTTCCTGCTCTACAACCTGCTTCGCCACGCCGTAAAGATTTCTGACAATCTCTTCGCTGCTTTGCCCCAGGGTGATCTGGTTGGAAATTTGGACAAGGTTGCCTTTGATCTCCGATCCCTCGCCGTAGATGCCGCGTACCGCCAGGCCGACCTGGGCAATGGCCTGGAGAATGCGGCTGGCCTGTTTTGTCAGCATCAGGGCAGGCAGGTGCATCATTACGGAAGCCCGCAGCCCCGTGCCTACATTGGTAGGACAAACAGTCAAATATCCCCACCGCTCGTTAAAAGCATAATCAAGCTTCGCCTCCAGCAGGTCGTCATATTCCTCGGCCAGCTGCAGTGCGCGTTCCAGTTGCAGGCCAGGCAGCAGGCATTGAATACGCAGGTGGTCTTCCTCGTTAACCATAATGCTGATTATTTCATCATCACGCAGCAGCACCGCAGAATTATGCTGCTGGTTATTGGCAAGGGCGGGGCTGATAAGATGTTTTTCCACCAGCACCTGCCGTTCCAGACTGTCTAGTTCATCCATGGTATAAACCCTGACAGGACCATGCGCGGCGGACAGAGCAGGTATCATTGACCGGACTTGTTCCAGAACGGCGGCCGACTGGCTGTCGGAAGCAAGATAGGGGAAGGGAATATCCCGCAGGTTGCGCGCCAGGCGCACTCTGCTACTTAAGACAATATCACCGTCCGGCCCCGGTGAACGCAGCCATTCACTGACTTTCAGGCTAAGCTTTTTTTGTTTACTGTTCATTGTTTTCACCCTCCCGGGCCTGTTCTTCCAACTCGCGAATCTGGTCGCGCAGTTTGGCCGCCTGTTCAAATTCCTCCCGTGCCACCGCTTCCTGCAATTTTTGCCGCAATTCCTCAATACTTCTGCGTAGTTTCAATGTCCCTCCGGCACGCCTGGGGATTTTACCCAGGTGCTGCGTTGAACCGTGGATTCTGCGCAGCAAAGGCACCAGTCGTTCACCGAAAGCATCGTAACACCGGCTGCAGCCAAAGCGGCCAAGCTGGCCAAATTGTGCATAAGTCAGGCCGCAATTGTCACATTGCAGTTTTTGGGCTGCAAATCCCATAACCTGCCCTGCAGGTTGTGCATCCAGATTCATCAGGCCAGAGAGCAGGTTTTGCAGGGAAAACGACGGAAACTCAAAATCAAACTCCCCTTTTTCCCGCGCGCATTTTTCGCACAAATGCTGAACATATTTTTCGTCATTAATAATTTTTGTCAAATGGACAGTAGCTTGCCGTTCCTTGCAATTTTCACAAAGCATAATAACACCTCCGTTAAGCATCCTCCAGGATTACTTCCAGCATCCTCACCAGTATTTTTGCCGGTACTTCCGCCGCCTGCAGGAACTCCTCCGCCAGGATGGCTTTCATCAGCCGGCTTTCCCGGTGTGTAATCAGGCGGTCGTCTGTCAGCCGGGTGATAAAATCAAATGCCTCATCTCTTGTCACACCTTGTGAAAGTTCATTCAGCCTGGAAAGCAGCTGCATGACTTTGTCGCGGTTTAAATCAAGCCGTCTGATCTTTACGTAACCGCCGCCGCCACGGCGGCTTTCCACCAGATAACCGCGTTCAATGGTAAAACGGGTTGACAAGACGTAATTAATCTGGGAAGGTACGCAACGGAAACGCTCCGCCAGTTCCTTGCGCTGCAAAACAAGCGTCGCATTGGGGCTGGCCGCCAGCAATCTCTTTATATATGCTTCAATATGGTCTGCAAGATTGTTCAAATGGCATCACCCCTGACCTTTTCTGACTATTATTATAGCTTAGCAGTCAGCTATTGCCAAATGCGGCTGGCAGCCGTCACCAGTCATTTTTGACCTTCTTCGATCTTTGGCTGTATTATGCTCATTTCTGCTGCTTTTTTCATTATTTTTTTCAAATATATCTTGTCCGCTTCTGCGCCCCGGTCGCTTGACCCTTGGCAGGCAAAAGGCCGGAAGCTAACCCCAAAAACAGGCAAACTTCCCACAGGCAGTGCCGGAATATGCGGCAAAAATGGTTTGGTTTTAGGCCTGGCGTTTTGCCCTCTCCATGCCGGCTTCGAGCAAACCCGGCAGCTGCATGATGCGAGTCATAAATTCTGTCGGTTCTGTTTCGGCGGGAATATTGACGGCCATGGTCAGTTCAATGCTCTCTTGCTCTGTCTTTTCTTCCTGGCATGACTCTGCCAGGTGCATGCTGACAAGGGCAATATTCATGCTTTTTAAGATGCTGCCAACCTGCTCCACAACGCCTGTTGTATTTTTGTTAATCCGCAGCCAGAGCTCCCGCTTGCGGTGGTGGTCTGCTCCCGACGCATCAATTTTATTTAGCAGCCACAGGCACATTAAGATTAAGACAGTAGTCAGTACTGCCGGCAGGTACAGGCCTATGCCCACGGAAAGGCCAATGGCGGCAACCACCCACAGGCTGGCTGCTGTTGTCAGCCCACGAACGAAACCACCCTGCCTGAGGATTGTTCCTGCTCCCAAAAAGCCGATCCCGCTGACAACCTGTGCGGCAATGCGTGCCGGGTCGCCGCTGAAACCAAAAGCGCCGCTAAAACCTGCAAAAGATACTATCATAATCAGCGCCGAACCAAGGCAAACCAGAATATGTGTACGCAAACCGGCAGGGCGGTTGTGTCGTTCCCTTTCCAGCCCTACCAGTCCTCCCAGCAAAACAGACACAAAAAGACGCAAAACAAGTTCTCCGCTTGCCACCTGTCATTGTTCCTCCCCGCAACTGTGCTCTAACCTAGTATAAGCGAATTAATATACGATATTAGTTAAAAAATAGTTAAAAAATGCATTCCGGATAAATATCACCTTGCTTAATGTTCCAGTCATAATCACTGCTCTGCTGCAAAAAATAATTGTGCAGCCTAAAATATGAAGGAGTGACTGGCACAGGTGGCCAAAAAAGACCGGAAATTCAAAGGTAAAAAAGCTGACATCCTGGACCAGGCGGCGCGCAAAAACTATAATGTCAGCGACGTTACTGACAGCGTTGAATTTGCTGACGAACCTTTTGCTGACAGGCTCAAGAAAAAAAAGTGTGCGGACAAAAACGTAAAAAACGGTGACGGCTGCTGAACCTGCAGCAAAAAGCAGGCCGGAAGCATTTGCTTCCGGCCCTGTCCTGCCCATATATTGTTTTTGGGGTTCATCTTTCAAATTAGTCCGCCAGGGCTAGAAAAGCCTCATGCAGGGCTTGCCCCTGATCGTCGCTCATAATTAGAATAATGACATCACCGATATTGTCAACGATAATATTGTCCGGATCAACCCCCACGCACACCCACTTTTGGGGGTCAACATTTTCCTTGATGCTTTCCTTAATTGCCTCTATGTCCGTACCTTCCTTGACACGGACAAGGCATAATTCATATGCCGACGGCATCATCAGCGGGACAGACGCTATTGCTTCCGCAAAGTCTATATCCGTCCCCAGGTGATAGCTGCAGTTTTCACTGTTAATTTCAATTGTCTCCACGCCGTCTTTTAGGTACTCCTTGAAAAAGTCGTCCACTTCCGCATTTTCATAAATCTGGGCCAGGATGTCTTCCAGGCTTTCCTCCAGCCTGCCGGCTTGGTTGTCCTGCCTGCTGCATCCTCCAAGGGCCAGAAGGCAAATCAGTACCAGGACAATAGCACAAATCTTTTTCATAGGCGGCCTCCTTTAACAAATTGTTTCTAAATTACAAGACGGAACACAGCGGAATTTGTTCCCCCACGGCGGAAAATACCTTTATTTCAGCATTTCACCGTGATTCAAAATTTGTGTGTTATAGAGAAACAATACGTCCTGCCTGTCGAAGTCAAGCATTTTTCCCAGCAGGGCTGGTGACATGTAGCGCAGGTCAACCAGGGTAATTTTGCGGTAGGCGGCAAGCAACAATGGCGCCAGGCTGCTGCCAAAAGAATCGCGGAACATAATTAATTCTTTCTCAGTGAAAGAAAGTTTGTTTTCTATTTCTACCAGGGGAACAGGCCCGGAAAGAAAAACATCGTAAGGGTCGACACCGGTGAATCTTGAGGTGTCATATACTGCGGCGGGCTCGCCTTGCCCGTAATACTTTACTGTAGCCTGCTCTATTGCCGTGTTTGTCAGGTAAACCAGTTCCTCGGGCGGCAGCGGCAGTCCGTACTGGCCGTAATAAGCACCGTAAAAGGGGAAAAGTGCCACTTTCTCATACTGTACTGACGACAGGCGGCGGGGAAGGTCCATCTCTCGGGCCAGCCTGTCAACTACAGGCAGCAGGCACTCCTGCCGCCAGTGCAAATCTGTACGGTAATAATCAGCCAGTTCCAGGCACTCAAAAAGGCTGATATATTTCATGCCCTGGAGCCTGCCTGCCAGCAGACTTTCCAGCCTCCGGTAATCCATGGCGGGATAGCCGTTTTTCGCCGCGACAAAATAATTTTTATCGGGAATTATGGCATAATAAACACGCATTCCCTGCAGATAAGTATCATACAGCGCTCGGAATTTGTCTGCCGCCTGCAGCACTGCATGTTCTCTCAGCGGGTATTCCAGCTTCAGCAAGTGCCCGTCTGCATAATACAAGCCGTCTTTGTCTTTCTGCCGCAAAAGCCAAAGCTGCACCGCCGCTTTGAGGGCCCTGAAACTTTCACGGCTGGGAAACTGGTCGGCAAGATATTCCTCCAATTCATCAGCCAGCCTCCCGCTGAACAGGTCCCGGCTTGTTACGGCGGGAAACCTGGCAAGCAGCCTTCTTTCGCTGTAGGAAACCGCGGCATCGGCAAGCAGGGCATGGCTTATGGAAAACAGGCCGAGCATGGCGGAAAACAGTATGATTACCGCCAGGCTTTTGCTTTTTTCCAACACTTGGCTCACTCCTAAAAACGGAAGTAAAGAAAAGGATTAAAAGAACCGTCCACGAGATAAGCCGTAACGGCTAATAGTACCAGCAGCAAAAAAAGCGGTTCAACAAAAAACAGGCAGAGCCTGCCTCCCCGGCATTTTTTCAGCACGGCAACTGCCATGCCGGGCAGCGGCGTGGCGCCGCAGGCCGCAACCAACAAAACAACAGCGTAGCTTCTTGCATGGTATAACGTTACCGCATCTGCCGGCGGAATCCCGGCCAAGCCGAACATGGCGGCAATCCTGCCCAGGCCGTCGCTCAACCCGGCGGCGTTAAATAGCACAAAGCCCAGGACAACAAAAAAAAGCACATATATATGCCGGGCGAAAGCAGGCCATTTTTCCAGCCTGCCGCGCAGGCAGAATTTTTCCACCAAAAGCAGCAAGGCAAAATAAAGTCCCCAGGCTATAAAATTCCAGTCGGCGCCATGCCAGAAGCCGGTTAAAAACCAGACAACCGCCAGGTTAAGGATAAAGCGCCCGGCTGCCACCCGGCTTCCCCCCAAAGGTATATAGACATAATCGCGGAACCAGCTGCTGAGGGAGATGTGCCACCGGCGCCAGAACTCCGTTATACTGCGGGAAATAAACGGGTAAAGAAAATTTTCCGGAAAGTGAAAGCCAAAAATCCTGCCCAGGCCGATGGCCATATCGCTGTAACCGGAAAAGTCAAAATAAATTTGCAGCGTAAAGGCCAGGGCCGCAAGCCAGTAAGCAGTCGCCGTTCCGGCACCGGATGGTGAAACGGCTTGGCAAAGCTCACCGAGTGTATTTGCCAGGAGCACCTTTTTACCAAGACCGACAATGAAGCGCCTGATGCCATGGGCAATTTCCGCCGTACTGGCGGCACGCTTATCCAGAGCAGCGGCAACGTCTGTATAGCGCACAATGGGCCCGGCTATCAGCTGGGGGAACATGCTCACATAGAGGGCAAATTTCAGGAAGCTTTTTTGTGCCGCCACCCGTCCGTAATAAACATCTATGAGGTAACTGACAATCTGAAAGGTGTAAAAACTGATGCCGAGCGGCTGTACCAGCCGCAGCGGCGCCGGCTTTGCACCAATGATTGCCTGCCAGGTTGCCAGGAAAAAGCCGGCATACTTATAGTAACAAAGCAGGCCGAGGCTGATGCAGAGCGAGGAAATAAATACGAACCGTGCGGCGCCGCTTCCCCTGAATCTGTCAAGGGCCAGACCGTACAGATAACCTGAAGCAAGAGCAAAAAGCAGCAGCAGAAAATAAACCGGTTCCCCGTAAAAATAAAAAAGCAGGCTGGCCGCAAGCAGGACATGGTTTTTGAGCTTTTCCGGAACCAGGAAATAGCAGACAAGCAGAAGCGGCAGAAAGCCATACAAAAAAACCAAGCTGGCAAATACCATTGCAGTCTCCTTGTCGGGTGCTGTGTTCTTTCTTTTAGACGGAACAGCTGCGGCCTTGTTCCCTCCCCGGTTGCTGTTAAATAATTCCCCTGCTGCATGCCGGCATTGCGGGGCCAAAGCTCATGGGAAAGCGGCGGGTTTAAGTGCCCGCCGCTTTTTTTCGCCCTTTCCTGCCTTTTTTCTCTTCCTCTTCTGCGGCCTTTCTGGCCATTTCCACCGAAGCTTTCAGCGCTTCCATCAAATCAACCACTTTCCCATCAGGAGGCGCAGCGGGAGCGGCTATTTGCTCGCCGGCGATTTTGGCATGGATCAGTTCCAAAAGCTGCTTTCTGTATTCGTCTTCATATTTCTGTGGTTCAAATTTGCCGGCCAGATTTTCAATCAGTTCGCGCGCCATTTTTCTTTCATTGTCATGCAGCTTGACTTCCCGGTTAAAACCCGGGAGCTCAGCCGGGCTGCGGATTTCATCCGGGTAAAAAATAGTTTCCATAACCAACAACTGCCGGTAGCGCCGGATAACAGCCAGTGATTCCTTATTGCGGATTACCACCTTGGCCACGGCAATTTTTCCCGTCTCCTCCATGGCCGTGCGCAGCAGGGCATATGCTTTTTCCCCTGTTTCTCCCGGAGCAAGGTAGTAAGTTTTGTCAAAATAAATGGGGTCAATTTCCTCCAGGGCAACAAAATCCACAATATCAAGTGTTTTTGCCTGCTCGGAGGGGAGTTTCTCCAGGTCTTCCTCGTTGATAACAACAAAACGGCCTTTTTCATATTCATACCCGCGCACAATTTCTTCCTGGGCAACTTCCTTGCCGCAGGCCGTGCAGATGCGCTGGTATTTAAGCGGAGCCTGGCAGGTCCGGTGCAGGTAGCGGAATTTGACATCCTTATGCTCCGTTGCCGGGAACAGTTTTACCGGGATACTGACAAGCCCAAAGCTGATTGCCCCTTTCCAGATTGTTCTCATTTCATTCCTCCTCGCCTGCTTTTTCCGGTGCAGGAACCATACGCTTTATTAGTTTTATTCCAATCAGGGACAATATGCAAAAAAGCGCAGCCGGCAGGCTGCGCATGAAAAAACTGCAGACAAAGCTGCCTGCAGTCATACCTTTATAAACCGAAAGCGGAATTTATTTTTTGTTTCAGCGGCTCTTTGGCGATAAAACCGACCTGTGTATCCACCGGTTGTCCATCCTTAAAAAACAACAGGGTGGGAATACTCATGATTCTGTAGCTTTCGGCTGTTTTCCTGTTTTTATCCACGTCTACTTTAACAAATTTGACCTGCCCGGCAAACTCGCCTGCCAGCTCTTCAAAGACAGGAGCCATCATCCGGCAGGGACCGCACCATGTAGCCCAAAAATCCACGACGACCGGTGTATCGGCCTTCAGAACCTCATCAGCAAATGTTGCTTCGCTAATTTCCAATACGTTGCCGCTCATTTGCAAATCCTCCTTCTTGCTTATTTTCGTCCAGATAACGTCCCGCCATGACTGCTGCAACGGCGCCATCCGCCACTGCAGTCACAACCTGGCGCAACGCCTTCTGCCGGACATCACCGGCAGCATAAACACCGGAAACAGATGTTTCCATGTTTTCATTGGTCAGAATATAACCCTTTTCATCAAGCGCAACACTGTTTTTCAGGAACTCTGTGTTCGGCACAAGCCCCACATACATGAAGACGCCGTCAACCGGCAGTTCCCAGGTTTTATTTTCCCCCTTGTGGAACAGTGTTACACTTTCCACATGGTCACGTCCGTTGATGCTTTCGACTACTGTGTCCAGCAAGAGTTCAATTTTGGGGTTGGCTTTTGCTTTTTCCTGCAGGTAGTCTATGGCGCGCAACTGATAGCGTCTATGGATGATGTAAACCTTCTTGGCAAATTTCGTTAAATACATTCCTTCTTCCAGTGCCGAATCGCCGCCGCCAACCACTGCCACCACACGGTCTGTATAAAAGAAGCCGTCGCAGGTTGCGCAATAAGAAACTCCCTTCCCTTTCAATTCCTCCTCGCCGGGTGCACCCAGCGGACGGGAGCGGGCTCCTGTCGCCAGCAGCACGGTGCGGCCCCTGAATGTGCCTTCCGTCGTTTCCACTGTTTTTATCTCGCCTTGCAGTGAAGCACCTGTTGCCGTCGCCAGGACCATTTCTGCACCAAATTTGCGCGCATGGGCTTCCAGCAGTTGGCCAAAATCCATGCCGCCAATTCCGTCAGGGAAACCGGGATAATTGTCCAGCATTTCTGTTGTCGCGATCTGCCCTCCGGAAAGCATGGACTCAATCACCAGTACGGACATCCTGGAACGGGAAGCATAAACGGCGGCAGTCAACCCGGCCGGCCCGCCACCGATAATTAGCAGATCATAGATTGTATCCTGACGTGTCATAAAATGCCCCTCCATTTGGTACATTCATTGTACCAGATGGCACATGTTGCCGCAATGTTTGGCCGGCAACCTGCCTCAATTGTAACAAAACCACTGAGTAAATCATTACAATCGGCTTACAATACGCATTTACATTACTAAAAAACCGGCTTCGCGCAGCGCAGCCACTATTTCATCCAGCACAGAGGCTGTCGGCGCTTCAATGGTGTGCAAATGTATGCCTGCCGTCAAAACTGCCAGCGGTTGTGCCTGCGAGCTGTCCATTTGTTTGACAAAATTTTGCACGTCCCGCCTGCTGGCTATCATCAAGTTGCCCTTGATCTCGCCGTACAGCGGATGCTCCACAACCACATCCAGGATCTTTCCGCCAAGGTCCACCACCAGAGACAATTCATGCTCAATTTCCTCCCGGCTATGTTGGCAGGCAACAACTGCCTGGACATTGTCACTTTTTTGCAGCTGCGGCAGCAAATAACCCTGCGGGGTGGCCAGTATCTGTTCCCCGGCAGCACGCAGCAGGGCAATATCCTGCACAATGACCTGCCTGCTGACGCCAAAGCGTACAGCCAGCTCCGTCCCTGTCAGAGGCCTTTCGGCTTTTGTCAACATAGCCAAGATTGCTTCTCTTCTCTCTGTTGTCTCCACCGTCTCACTTCTCCTCCCCGTTTCCCGCCGCTTTTTCGTCCTGTTTCTCAGCCAGGGTGAGATTGATCACTACCTTTTCCTGAATTGCACCGTCCTTAGCTCTCTCCGTATATAGCATTAACTGCAAGTCGTGTTCAATTTGCAGGTTGCTGTCAATATCAAAGTCCACTTGAAAACGTTTCCAGTCGCCCATGGCGGCAGTGCTATAACCAGATACAATCACCCTGTTTTTACTGTCTGTCAGCTTGTAAAGGAAATTGCCTTCAAAAATATTGGCTATCCCTTCCACGGAAAACTGCCGTTCCACTATATCACCCGGCGCAGGCTGGAATACTTTAATGCCGTCAGATTCGGCAACAATAGGCGGCAGGAAATCAAGATCCAAAAGCTGCGGTATATGTGTTTCCGCTCCTTCCGCCGCAAATTCAGCCGGCAGGCCTGTGGCGTCAATACTTTCCAAAGCATACGGATATGTTTTTGTTTCCTGCACAATCATTTCGTCCGTCGGTTCGGAAAACAGCACTTGCACTCTGACCCGGTCTTCCAAGACTTCAATTCCCGTAATTTCTACTCCATACCCGCTGCTGTTTTTTACACCATAAGTGACAAGAAAATATTGTTTGCCATCAAGTTCGCGGCTTTGCGCCAAAAACATCCTTTTGGAATTCTCCGTCCAGGCGGCAAGTACATCCTCCGTTGTCGGCGGTGTCGCTTCCTGAGCGCCGGGCTCTTCGTTATTATTTTCGCTATTGTTAATTAGACTATTGTTATTGTTGACCTGAGCATTGTTAACCTGATTGCTGCCGGCAGTTTTGCCGCAGCCTGCAAGCAAAATTGCTCCAACAAGCAGGACAAAAAACAGGAATGCCGCCTTCCTGGCCATAGCCGCACCTCCGTTTAATCCTATTTTTCGCTATTTTATTCTATAATAAATATCACCAAAAAAAAAGTGGCCCTCTTCGGCGTGAAAGAGGGCAAACATTTTTGCCGGCAATAAGCCCCTGCGCAACCTGGCAGGGGCTTTTGCTTAATCTTGTAACTTTTTTGCTTTACACCGCTGCTGGCAATATCCAAATAGAGAAATGACTCCCGTATCGTCTTTTCCAGCAGCGGCGCAGCGTTCGCCGGGGACAGCGGGAATTGCTCAAATGCCTGCATCAGCCGAGCACAAGCTCGACAAATTTTTGTATTTGTCGCGACCTCGGCACGGGTGGCTGTTACCTGCGGGGCGAATACTCCGCCTTCGCACCCGGTGATTATACCGGTTGTCTGGCAGTAGAGGGCTGCGGTCTTCGCGTAATCCGAAATGCTGTCCGCGTCGGGATAATTCAGGACGGTGTCCATACCGTTCGGCAGGACGCCGAGGAAGTCCGCAAAGCGGTAGAGTATCGCCGCCATCTGCTCGCGGGTGATGGAGTCGTCGGGGCCAAACAGCCCTTTGCCATAGCCGGTGATGATGCCGTTTTCCGCCGCCCAGTCAACGTATTTGCCGTAATAGCGTCGTAGTCGCAGTCAATGAAAGCGCGGGTGTTCGGCGTTTCAATCTTGCCGTAGCTGCGTTCATAGAGCCTGCCGACGACCGTGGCAAACATGGCGACCATATACGAAAAAAAGGTGATAGGTTTTCTAAGCAAGCCTGGCCGCTGCAAAGTTGTTACAGCAATTCCCGGCGCAGCTTATCAACCGGCCAGGGCGAAACATAGGCAGGCGGCACATCAAAGATAGTTTTTGCACCGTACTGCCCCTCACGATACAGGCGATAGGCTGCACGGGCATAAGCTACCAGCACACTGGCCGTAAATTCAGGGTTGCTGTCAAGCTGCAGGGAAAACTCAAACAACTGTTTATGCTCGCTGCAGGCACCAGTACTCCCGCTGTGAATTACACAGCCGCCGTGCGGCATTGCTGTATGTTCACGCTTGAACTCTTCTTCCGTTACAAATGTAACATATGTGTCATACTCCGCAAAATAATGGGGCATTGTCCGGATTTTCCGCGCAATTTCCTCTTTATCCGCGCCCGGCTCGGCAACCACGTAACAATCCCTGATGTGCTTCTCCCTGGTAGTAAGAACGGGATTCTCCCCGCGGCGCACCCGCTCCATGGCATCCGTCACAGGAATGGTATACTGGATGGCATATTTTACCCCCGGTATCCTCCGGATGGCATCAGAATGCCCCTGGCTAACTCCGCGGCCCCAAAATGTATATTGCCGCCCTGCCGGCAAAAATGCCGCGGCCAGCATCCTGTTCAGGGAAAAAAGCCCCGGGTCCCAGCCGATACTGATAATGCTTACTTTCTGCGCCGCCGCAGCAACTGCATCCATCCGTGCATAATACTCGGGAATTTTCGCATGCGTATCAAAGCTGTCCACAGTGTTGAATTTGCCCGCAAAAATTGGTCCCTGCTCCGGCAGATCTGTCGCCGAACCGCCGCATAAAACCATTACGTCTATATCTTCAGCCATTTCCTCCGCCCGGCTTACAGGCAGTACCCTTACATTACCTGTTTCGGTTTTCACAGCGGCAGGTTCCCTTCTGGTAAAAACAGCAACCAGTTCCATATCCGGATTCCTGGCAATTGCCAGTTCCGCCCCTTTGCCAAGATTACCGTAGCCAACTATTCCAAGTTTTATTTTGTCTATCATTGCTTCACCCATTCTGCATTTTTTTACATTAATATATTACACTATCACTGCCGCAAGGAAAAGTCCATTGCTTTTGCCGCAACCCACCGGTTTACTGCACTGTTCAAGGCATTTCTACTTCAATAACCACAAAAGCTCAGCACAAGTAAGTGCTGAGCTTTTGTTGGCTCCCCGAGTAGGATTCGAACCTACAACCCACCGGTTAACAGCCGGTTGCTCTACCATTGAGCTATCGAGGAATGCGGCTGGATCCAAGGGAATATGATCATCCTCGGATCCAGGAAAAGAGGTTCTGGCGGAGACCTACTCTCCCGAGGACAAGGTCCTCAGTACCATCGGCGCTGGAGGGCTTAACGGCCGTGTTCGGGATGGGAACGGGTGGGACCCCTCCGCTATTTCCACCAGAATG
>JAAYMN010000029.1 GCA_012521345.1 Bacillota bacterium | reverse complement strand
GTGCTGCTGCGCGACCCGCATCAGCTGCTGGCGGCAATGCTGTCTGCCGGTGACCTGCAGGCTGAAGCAGGGGAAAAACGCACAGTGGAGAATGTCATCTGTGAGACGTATGTGCTGGAGCCGGCTGCGGTGGAGGCGGAGCTGGTGACAAGCTTTAATGCAGAGGCGACGCTGGAGAAACTGAAACTGTATCTTTGGTTTGCGGAAGAAGACGGCTTTCTCCGCATGATGGCCATGGCCATGGACTTCAGAGTTAATGGGGAAGCAGTCCACATCAGCCGCAGGTATATTTTTTCTCCTGATGGCGGCAGTTGGCCCGAAGGGCTGCCGCAGACGGAAGGGTTCACTCACCCGCTTTAATGTTGGCAGTAAACGAAATTGGCGAAAGCTTGCAGCAGGAATCTTGCCAGGGGGGATTTTCATGTACTATTATGTTTGTTGTCCTGTTTGCAATCAGGATTTAAGCCGTTTTGTCGATGAAGAGAATCCCCGGGAAGACATTATTTGCTGTATTGGCTGTGAGACGACGCTGCGCTTGCGGTATGGAACGCAGTACGATGACGATCTGGGCGGGGAAATTATGCTCTTCTGGCTGGAAAAAGCGGATGAAAAAAAGAAAGCCTGAGCCACGGCAGTGCCGCAGCCTCAGGCTTTTATCATGCTGCTTTCAACTTGTGCTGACGGTTATTCTTTTCTCCGGCGTGCTTTTTCAATCTCGTTAAAGAAACGCCTGCGGTTTTCCCTGACCTGATTTTTCAGACGGAGCATCTGCCAGATGTCACTGCCAAAGTAAAGCAAATAACTGAAAACCGGCACCAGGGCGATAGCTTTGGCGGCAAGCGGCGCGGTCAGGATTGTAAAGAGCAGGACGGCTGCAGCAAGCATAGCCAGGTATTTTACTTTTACCGGCAGCACAAAGTAAACCAGAAGTTCAAAATTGGGAAACAGATGGGCAAAAGCAAAGAAAAGGGAAATGTTCAGGTTGGAGGCCCCTACCGGTGAGCCGGTCAGAAAAGCAGCGATGATGGTAAGAATCATCCCCAAAAGGTAATAGACGTTAAATTTAAAGGCTCCCCAGGCATTTTCCAGGTTTGTTCCTACCAGGTAGGAAAAATAAAGGGCGAAAAAAAGCCACAGCACTCCCGTGGCCGGCGGAATGGCCACAAAGGTAACAAGGCGCCAGACCTGTCCCCGCAGGACGAGCTGCGGGTCAAGCACAAGGGCGGCAGGCAATCTGCCGGACGGGTCTGCAAGTGAGAGAAAGTAAACAGCAATATTTGCTCCTATTACATACTTTATTAAGTTTTTCAGCGCGCAATGCCCGTACTTGCGTTCAAGTCGCTGTATCTGCTTGCCAAGCAACGCTCTTGCTCCCCCTGGGTTTGCTGCGATTTGCTGCTGTCAAGAAAGTGATTGCAGCTTTTTTAGCACTATCTTTTCAACAAGCTTTTTCGCTTCTTCCGGAACGAGTAAAAAAACAATGGCAACGAGCTGCAAGGTCATCGTCTCGTTTGGCTGTTTCTTTCTGGAAACCGCCCTGTCTGTGAGGGAAAACATTTCTAACGTCGTGCTTTCCAGAGTAGCCTTAATGTGGCCGATAATGCCTCCTTTTTCGGCAATGACTGCCGCCAGTTCCTGCAATGCTTCCGCAATGACGTCGCCTGCCGTTTCAGGCCGGGCTAAAAATGTGCAGCGGGCAGAAATGACAGCAGCATCGTCATGCTGGTGCATTTTGATCCAGTTTGGCTGCGCTTGTTCCTGTTTGCAGGCAGGGCAGTCGCAGTTGTCGTTTTCGTGATGGTGATGGTGGCTATGATCATGTTTCTCCATAGTTATTCTCCCAGTACCTGCGCCCAGACAGCGGCAGGAATGCGGTTCTGGGCGGAAATGCGCATCACCCGCGGAAGCGGGTCGAAAGCGGCAATATCAGCTTCCACCTGTGCCAGTGTTTCCTCATTAACCAAATCAGTTTTGTTGATCAGGACAACATCGGCACCAACAATCTGGCCGGAAAGCAGGTTATACATGGGGCGCAGCAGGCGCTTCCAGCGAGACGCATCCACCAGGATGCAGATGCGGGAAGAAAGCCCCAGCGCGGCCTGCAGGTTATCCCTGATGAGGCGCGGATAGGCGAGCCCGGTTGTTTCCACAATGAGCCAGTCAGGATTAAAATCTTTCCGAATGCGACTGGCGGCACTTGTCAGTTCGCCGGAAACGGTACAGCAGGCACAACCGGAAAACAAATCTTCCACCTGCAAGCCGCTGCCGCGCAGTACTTTGTCATCGATGCCTGTTTCACCGATTTCATTTTCTACAATCACGACCTTTGTTTTCTGCGTGCTTTGGCTCCGCTCCACAAGATAATGCGCCAACTGGAGCAGGGCAGTGGTTTTTCCCGAACCAAGAAATCCGCCTAAAATCAATACTTTCATGATTAACTTCTTTTGTAGAAATTGCGGCCGATCTCACTGACGGCAGTAGAAAGGACACGGTTTTTGCGTGCAACTTCCGGGTCGTCCACGCGACCGATGAATCCGCCGCAAAAAGCATATCCGCCGCCGGGAGCCAGCCTATCCATAGTTCTCTGAACGGAAGCGTAGATTTCTTGGTCGGTTACATCGGGATTGGCAAGTACGCCCTGGGCGTCCCAGCCGCCCATAATTACAAGTTTCTTCCCGTATTTTTCTTTCACAGCGTCAAGGTTGTTGCATGTCTGCGCCGGATCCCAGGCTCTGACACCGATCTTCAGCCAGTCTTCAATAAAGCATTCGCTTTTGCCGCAGTTATGCATGGTAATAGGAATGCCGGCGTCCCTGCCGAAAGCTGCTTGTCTGTCGTGGAAGGGAAGTACGAGTTCACGATACATCTCCGGTGAAATAAAGGGATTGCCCCAGGCGGCAGTGTCATCCATCAGTGTGAACACATCTGGCTTGTAATATTTCATGATTTTATCGGCAATTGTGCAGTAGAAATCACACAAATAATCAAAAAGGGCATATACCTCGTCGGGTTCCTCATACATGGCGCACAGTCCTTCATTAAAGCCCATAAAAGCCATAAGCTGCTGAAAATAGCCAAAGTGCATATTAAAGGCTACAGCCGTCTGTTTCCTGTCAATGTTCAGTTCCGCCAAATGGTTCTTGGCCATCTCTTCCCAGTTGATGCCGCTGAGATCCGGCGCTACGACAACATCGCGCCATTTTTTAATGTCCTTCAGGATAAAATCGCCCGGTTTCGGCAGCAGTGCATTGCCCGTTTCTGCTGTCGGTACAAACTCAACTCCCCAGATATCTTTGCCGCCGCCTTTCATCCTGAATTCACACAAAAGGGGCGGTTCAACGATGCAGTTGGCGGGGGTTTCGATATCTTCAGGCGAAGGGCCGAAAACGTATCTGGGGACCCATTCCGGCTGTTCCCCGTAAAGCAGCATTAAGTAATTTTCTTTTGATGTGGTCATAAGCTCTCTCCTCTGACTACCGGTTTTTTCGGCACGACCAAAGCCGTGCATTAACATATATATTTGTCTTTGCGGATTGATTATCCTTTATTTTAAGCAAAAAAACGGCGAGGGTATTTTATTGCACAGAATATAGCGCCTGGCATATACTAGCAGGAGGAGGTGGAACCATGTCGCGTTTTTTTGGTGGCGGCAACAGCAGAGATGACGACTTGTTACTGATAATTCTTTTGCTTATTCTTTTTACGTGCAGAAATCACCACAATTGCCGCGATGAATAATACAGGACATCCCCGGTCTTTTGGGCCGGGGTTTTTTGCGGAACCAAAGGCAGCAGGGCAACAGGCAGGCGGTCAATTCGTTTAGAGACAATATTGAGCGGATTGTTCAGCCTTTGTTCGGTAGGTTTGCTGGCATAAAAAAACAACACCGGCCCGAGACCGGTGTTTCTGGCTTTATTGGCAGGGGCGACACGACTCGAACGTGCAACCGACGCCGT
>JAAYMN010000028.1 GCA_012521345.1 Bacillota bacterium | reverse complement strand
CTTGGTGAGCCGTTACCTCACCAACTAGCTAATGGGACGCGGGCTCATCCGAAAGCGATAACTCTTTCCCCAACCTGTCATGCGGCAGGCCGGGCGTATCCGGTATTAGCAGCCCTTTCGGGCTGTTATCCCGGTCTTCCGGGCAGATTACCCACGTGTTACTCACCCGTGCGCCACTAGGTCGCAGGAATAGCAAGCTATCCCTGAAACCCCGTTCGACTTGCATGTGTTAGGCACGCCGCCAGCGTTCGTCCTGAGCCAGGATCAAACTCTCCGTAAATATCATGAAAAGCTTCCGCTTCCCTTTTACAGAGCGTTGGAACCTGTTCTTCACCCGGTCAGCCCAATGCTGCCCGGATGAGGCGTTCCGTCTTACGATGCGTACTTCGCTTGGCATCTTCCTGTTCAGTTTTCAAAGAGCCGGACCTTCCTCCCTTGCCGCTCCCGCGGCGGGAACTTTATCTTACCAGCTTTTTTGCAACAAGTCAACTGTTGCTTTTTGGCAATTTTCGCCTTCGGCAAAACCGCTTGCCACACAAACATTACACCAGGCGGCAAGCCGGTCTGCAGAAAAATATTGCCGCTTTTAAGCAACTTTAATGCAACTGTTTTCAGTCCGCCTGTCAGGCGCGCAGTCAGCGTTTATTAATATATCATTCCCCGCGAGAAAAAACAAACTGCATTTTCCCAACTTAGCGGGAACAGGCAGTTCTTATCAGCTTTTAGGCCCTTTTTCCATCTTGATGCTAAAATTATCTCATGTATTTTCCTGTATGCTTTAACGCGGCCGCATGGTCGGGAAGAGAATAACATCCCGGATGGAAGGAGAATCTGTGAGCATCATGATCAGGCGGTCAATGCCGATGCCAAGCCCGCCTGTCGGCGGCATGCCATACTCCAGTGCCAGCAGGAAATCCTCATCAAGCATATGTGCCTCTTCATCGCCGGCCTCCCGTTTGGCGGCCTGTTGCATGAAGCGCTCACGCTGGTCCAGCGGGTCGGTTAATTCGGTAAAGGCATTGGCAATTTCATAGGTAGCCATAAAAGCTTCAAAGCGGTATGTCATGGCAGGATCCTCTTCTTTACGTTTTGCCAGCGGTGAAACTTCAATGGGGTAGTCCATAATAAAAGTAGGCTGGAAGAGATGCGGCTCCACAAATTCTTCAAAACATTCATTAATAACCTCGCCGCGAGTGGCTTTCTCCGGCACCTCCAAGCCTTTCCCCCGGGCGGCCGTGCGCGCTTCTTCGTCTGTCCCAATGGCGGAAAAGTCTATGCCTGCATACCGTCGAATTGCCTCCAGCATGGTCATGCGGCGCCAGGGCGGTGTCAAATCCAGTTCCCTGCCCTGATAAGTGAGTTTTAATGTGCCCAAAACTTTTTCCGCCACGGTGGTAATGAGCTTTTCCGTCAGTGCCATCATATCTTCATAATCTGCCTGGGCTTGGTAAATCTCCACCGAGGTGAACTCCGGATTATGCTTGGTTGAAATTCCTTCATTGCGAAAAATCCTTCCCAGCTCATATACCTTCTCCAGCCCGCCCACAATCAGCCGCTTTAAATGCAGTTCCGTGGCTATCCGCAGATATAGATTCATATCCAGGGCATTATGATGGGTTATGAACGGCTTGGCCGTGGCACCGCCGGCTATGTTATGCATTACCGGTGTTTCTACTTCCAGAAAACCTTGGGCATTCAAATAATTGCGGATTTCCTGCACAATTTTGCTGCGTTTGACAAAAACATCTCTTACTTCAGGATTAACGATTAAATCCAGATAGCGCTGGCGGTAACGCATATCTATATTCGTCAAACCGTGCCATTTTTCCGGCAGTGGATGCAGCGACTTGGCCAGCAAAGAAATTGTTTTTGCTGCTACAGTAATTTCCCCCCGGCGCGTGCGGAAAACCTCGCCCTCAATGCCAATAAGATCGCCGATATCAAACAGTTCAAACATTTCGTAAGCCTGTTCGCCCACATCATCTTTGCGCACATAAATCTGGATTTGCCCGCTTTCATCCTGAATGTGGGCAAAAGTTACCTTCCCGTGGGTCCGAATGGTCATGATGCGTCCGGCCAGGGCAACAAGCTGTCCTTCCAGGCCGGCAAATTGTTCTATGATACCGGCGGCATGATGGGTAACGGGGAATTTTTTCCCGTATGGCTCAATTCCCATTTGCCGCAACTTGGCCAATTTCTGCCTGCGGACCAATTCATGCTCACTAAATTGTTCGCTCATCTTGCAACACCTCAAACCTTGCCACATTATGCAATTATTATGCAATTGACATAATCTGGTATTTTAAAATGCCCGCCGGCACAGACACTTCCACGATGTCATTGATTTTCTTCCCTAAAATAGCTTTACCTACGGGCGACTCATTGGAAATCTTATTTTCAGCCGGATTAGCTTCTGCAGATCCGACTATCGTATACTGGAAATCCTCGTTCAGCTCCAAATCCCGCAACACAACGGTTGATCCCAGGTTGACGACATCGGAAGACTGCGAAGAATCAATCACCCGGGCATTGCGCAGCATTTTTTCCAGGGTGATTATGCGCCCCTCAATAAATGCCTGCTCATTTTTGGCATCTTCGTATTCCGAGTTCTCAGAGATATCCCCAAAGGAAATGGCTGTTTTTATCCGGGCTGCAATCTCACGGCGTTTGATTGATTTTAAATACTCCAACTCCTTTTCCAACTTCTCCAAGCCTTTATGTGTCAGAATTACCTCTTTGCTTGGCATTATTGATTTCGCTCCTTTGGTGCTTTTTACTGTACTCTCAATTATATTCGCCAGTAATGAATTTTTTAATGTTTCTTTGAACTGGTATTTCAATTAAGAACGAATCGCCCAAACGGCGATTCGCATCACATGTCTGTTATTTCTCTTATACGGCTTGCGGTATTTTAAATTTTAGTCTTTGAGGATTTACAATTTTTTAGTCTATTATAACCACATCTCCTTTCTTTGTCAAATCTTACCCAAATACCTAATAAACACACGAAATCAGGCCTTAAGGCCTGATTTCGCCACATTTAAAAAAAATTCTTGGACGCATTACGCCGCACGGCTGCTATTTCTTCGTCAGTTAAAGCACGTTCAAAACTGCGGAAGCCGGATAGCCTGAAGTTGTGTTTTTCAGCTAAACGAGTAATTTCGTCAACTTGTTCAAGAGACAGGTCGCGCCCCAGTGTAAAAGGTTCAAAACGTTTTTCCAGGGCCAAAAGCATTGTTTCCGCCATACAGGCATAGCATGTCCGGGGCGGGAAGCCAAAATTAAAACCAAAATCCACATCTCCGGGTACATCCACCACTCCGCCTTCTATTACCAGCACATCATTGCGCACAGCAGCCGCCCTTTTGGCAACATCGCGCGGGCGGGCTACATCGCAGACTACTGCACCCGGTTTAAGATCCTCTATATCAATGACAGCTTCTGCCGATCCTGTGACCGTAATGATTATATCGGCCTTCTGCACGGAGTGTTTCACATCTGTTGATATTTTTACAGCCAGGCCGCTTTCGCGGCGGATGCGTTCCGCCAGATGGTCCAGTTTATGCCTGTCGCGGGCAAGCAATGTCAAAAAGCGTACATCCCTGGCCAGCACCCGTGCACAGACACTTCCTATGGAGCCGGTCGCTCCTATTACCAGCACCTCTGCCTGCGTCAAGTCGATACCCATCAGGTCGGCTGCTTTTTTGGTGCCTTCCAGCGCAGTTGCCACCGTATAGCTGTTGCCTGTGGTTACTGCGATGTTCAGGTTTTTGGCGACAGTAATGCCTGCATCCCCCACTACCGAAGTCATTGCCCCGAGGCCTACAATCTTGGCGCCTAGCTTTTCCGCCACTTTCCCGGCTTTAATAATTTTAGCGATAACTTGTTTTTCCGGCAGCGTCACCATCTGTTTGGAGGTCAGCGGGCAAACAACAAAATAGCCTGACGTTTCCGCATGCGGGGAACGTATACCGGTAATTTCCGATGCTTTAAACGGCGGGAGGTTTTTAATAACGGTTTCCACCATCCCTGCAGGCCATTTGCGCATAAATTTCAGTTTCCGGAAAACATCTTCCAGTTCAATCGGGTGGATGATAAAAGCAAAGTCTCCCATATTGCCTCCTAGTGCAAATCGCTAATATGTGGTGTAAAATCAACCTCTGTTAAAAGCTCATCATATTCGGACGCCTCAAGTTCGCGACCTTTACCTGACAGAGCCACAAGCAAAGCTTCCATTACATTGGTGCCAAAAGTGCGGCCGCCCAGCTCAGGTGTGGTGGTAACAAGCGTTTTTACTCCCCGTTCCCGCAGCAATTGCAGGTCTTCGGGAGTTGTTGTGTTGGTTATGATAATTTTGCCATCCAGCCGCGGCGGCATGTAACGGCGGATAAAATGATAATCACCCGCAATGATATCCGCTTCCCTGAAGAGATGTTCTGCTCTGGGGGTGTTTTCCTCCTGTTTTTTCCCTGTCGGATACAGCATGGAAAAGGGAAGCTGGGAAACAAGGGGAGCAAAAATCCGTGCAACCCAGTCCAGAGCACGCAGCGAACGCAGGGGGATTGGCACACCGACGCCAAAAACCAGGTCACCGCAGGTGATGCGGCACCCCGCTTCTTCAAGCGCTTCCGCCATGCCAAAGCGGTCAACACCGCACATCATCAAAACATGTGGCTTATTGTCCAAAAGCGGTGTTTTTTCCCTCAGATAGGCAATCACCCTGCGTTCCAGGGTATTCTTTAAACCGGATCCGTCTACGATGGGAGTTTTTTGGGCAGCTTTTACCACTGCCTTGGCATCCCGCAGGGTATAGCGCCTCTTTTGGGAGTAGATATAGAGGTCCATACCTCCCAGGCCGAATACATCGACTTTGCCGTCCAGTTCACCGATCATGGCTATCATTTTTTGCATGTCTCCATCGGTACCAATACGCTCCACGTGGAAAAGCTCGCCGCCTATTTCAACTTCCACGGTATGGTTGCGCTTTGAAGAGCCCAAACTGATACTGACAACTTTTTTCATCTCTTCCCCTCCCCGGCTTCAGCAGCCACTAAAGGCTGTAAAACAGACTCCACTGCTTGCGGATCAACGTATACATCTTCCGTCATGGGAGATTCGCCTATTTCTACAGTTATTACATCATTGTCAAGCAGGGCGACCGCCAGACGATTCCATTTTGCTGAGCAGAAAACAAGAACCGTATCGCACTGCCGCATTTCTTCAATGATGGCAAATGTTCTATTGAGAAAATCCAGGCCGTTTACATTCTCCACCATTTGCCACCGTTCCCGGTTGGTCAAAATCAGCGTGCTGTCAATGCCATAACTGGATGCCAAGGCTTCCAGTTCCACTTTGTTACTGACAGGAAAAGCGATAAAGCCGATCCTGCCGCCGCGCCGGACACTGCCCAATGTCTCCAGGCGGGAAATAAACGTCCGGTCCAGCCGCAATCTGTCAGCTACTTCCTGCTGTGACATGCCTTCACTGCGCAGGGCAAAAATCTGCCTGACCATCCGGTCCACTTTATGCAAATTAACCAGTTTGTCACCGACGCGGACAAATTCCATGGTATCCCACAACCTTGTGCACAATTTTGTGTACAATTAATTTTATCACTTAGCCGTCCGCCCTGCAACTATCACACAAAAAAAATTGCTACACCTCCCGGTGCAGCAACACAGAAATAATCTCCGCCATTTCTTTTTTGCCTGTTGCCTGCATAATCTTGTTACGCAGAGAGGCGGCCCCCTTGACACCTTTCAAATACCAGGCGAAATGCTTGCGCATCTCCCGCACGCCGATCCGCTCCCCCTTGTCGGCAACTGCCATTTCCAGATGACGCAGGGCAAGCCCCACCTTCTCCGCCGCCGACGGTTCCGGGAGCAGTTCTCCTGTTGCTAAAAAATGAACTGTCCGCCGTAAAAGCCACAGGTTTCCCAGAACGCCGCGGCCGATCATGACGGCGTCACAGCCTGTTTCCGCAAGCATTCTAGCCGCATCTTCCGGCCGGCGGATATCCCCGTTGCCAATAACGGGAATTTTAACTGCTTCCCTGACCTGCCTGATTACAGACCAATCCGCCCTGCCGCCATAGCCTTGCTCCCGCGTCCGCCCGTGAACTGCCACAGCCGCCGCGCCGCCTTCCCAGGCTGCAAGAGCCACTTCCACCGCATTGGCATTGCTTTCATCCCAGCCTTTGCGAATTTTAACGGTTACGGGCAAATCGACAGCAGCTGCCACACTTTGCACTATCTCCTTCACCAAAGCGGGATTGCGCATCAGCGCACAGCCTTCTCCCCTGCCGGCAACTTTTTTGACGGGGCAGCCCATGTTAATGTCAATGATGTCAGGATGCAGGCGGCTGCAAACAGTGGCGGCCTCGGCCATAACAGCCGGATCGCTGCCGAAAAGCTGCAGCGCCAGCGGCCGTTCCTGCTGCGTAAAAGCTGCCAGCCGCAGTGACCGCTGCGGGGAACAAAGCACCCCCTTGGCACTGATCATTTCCGTATAAACCAGGGCGCAGCCCATTTCCCGGGCCAACAGGCGAAAAGGACTGTCTGTCACCCCGGCCATGGGCGCCAGTATAACCTGATTCTGTAACTGTAGCGAACCTATGCGCATATTAACTCCTTCCCGCTGCTGCTGCAGATTAGTATATCCATATGAGGCAATCCCCCACAAGGAAAAAGCGCCTTACAGGCGCTCCTGAATCACATCGGACATATCGGGCAAGACAAATAATTCTTCCTGCGGCACGTCCAGCACGCGGGCAATTTTTCTAATCAGGTCGGCACAGGGGTATTTGGCACCTCTTTCGATTGTCGACAGCATGGAGACGGAAATTCCCAATTCATTGGCCAAATCCTGCTGTGTCAGTCTTTTCAACCTGCGCAGTGCACGCAATCTGCGCCCCAGCAATACCGACATACGCATCCCCTCCGTCCAGCCACAAAGCATGGTAAGTTAAATTGCAGATTTTTCCTACTGGGATAGGCTTCGACAGAAAAACATAAATTCCTGCCCGGAAGGAGATTATCTGACACGGCAGGAGAATGAAAAACAGCCTTGAATTTTACAATGTACAGGCACGCAATCGCAAGCCTAATCTACCGAGGAAAGGACGGTATCAAATGTCCCGTGACTGGCAGCTGAAAAATATTTACCTTTACCTCGTCTGTTTCGTAACACTGATGATGATTATTTTCGGGGTTATCTTTTTTTGCCAGAATGTAGTCAGCTATTTTGTCCCTGTTCATTATTCCTCTTATCTTACCCTTATGGACATTGAGCAGGAATACTTGCAAGCGGGCAAGGAAGTCCCTCCCCTGGAGGAATTAAAAGCATTAAGGGACAGCCGAAACGCACAGAATGAACAAATGCAAAAAAATGACCGCATATACAGACTGCGCTCCCTGGCAGGCTCCCTCGCCGTCTGGCTGATCCCCCTGCCCTTTTACCTTTACCACTGGCGGAAAATTAAGGAGGACTTATTCTCAGCAGGGGAGGGCCGGGCATGAAGCTGAAATGGACGCCTGATCAACTGTATTTTTATCTTGTCTGTTTTATTATGCTCATTACTGTCATTTTGGGTATAATTAATCTGGTCCAGGCTGGAATCGATCTGCTCCTGCCCGTGCCCGAGCCTGATTATTATAATCCAAAAGAAATAAATAATGAACTTTACGCCCGCTCCACCCTGCCCGCAGAAATCATCGAGCAGGAACTGGAAGCGCAGCAGGAGTTCAGACAGACCCAGGCACAAAAGCAGAATTTTGCCACAGCGCTTTCCCGCCTGCTGCGGGGCGCAGTACAGATCCTCATTGCAGTTCCTGTTTACCTCTACCACTGGCGCAGGATACCCCGGCTGCAGGATGACCTCAAAGCCGAGTAAAAGCATGACCAATAGCGCCAAACCGGGTTGTCTTTTACATGCAGCCCGGTTTTTTTACGGCAAACTTTTGCAGGACAGACAGGGGATAGCAAAACAAGCGAGAAGTAATACTGTTAATAAAAAGCGCTACAGGAATAAAGGATGTGTGAGTAGATGGAATTCGTGACTGCCGTTCCACCGGCCGAATTCAATACTTTCGTCGAAAACCACCCGACAAAATCACATTTCCTGCAGTCTCCCTACTGGGGAGAAGTAAGCAGATACAGGCACCTGACCCCGCACTATCTGGGTGTCAGGGAAAACGGGAAGCTTGTCGCCGCCGCCATGCTGCTGGAAAAAAAGCTGCCTTTTGGCTACAGCCATTTTTATGCCCCCCGGGGTTTTGTCCTTGACTACAGCAACGACGGCATACTGGAGTTTTTTACCCGGTGCGTCGGTGACTATGTCAAAAAAAGAAAAGGCCTTTATTTTAAAATTGATCCGGACATTAAACTGCACCAGATTGACAAAGATGCCAACCCCATAACAGACGGAGAAAACAATTACCGGCTGGTGCAAAAACTTAAGGCCCTTGGCTACAGGCACTTTGGCTACAACAAAAACTTTGAAGCAAGCCAGCCCCGCTATACATTCCGTATCAAAACAGATGACAGCTGGCCGGAAATTGAAAAAAGATTCTCCGCCTCCACCAGACAGCGGATTAAAAAGGCCATGCAATATGGCGTGGAAGTGAAGATCGGCACTGCGGAAGACGTGAAAACATTTTATCAGTTGATGGCCGCCACGGAGAAGCGAAAAAACATCTTCCAGCATGAATACGCGTTTTATACCCGCTTTTATGAAATTTTCAGCGAAGGCAACCATGTTAAGCTTTTCCTCGGCCGTGTATACCCGGCTGAAATTGTCAAAAAGATCGAGTCCGAGCTTGCACGCTGCCTGGAAGACCTGGCAAAACTTGAACAAAAAGCTGCCGCCGGCATTAGCCGGCACCTGCAGAATCAGTTGGAACAGCTAAAAAAACAAATTGCAAAATTACAGGAAGACAAACAACTTTTTACAGCCTACAGCGACAAGTATCCGGAAGGCGTTACTGTCACCGCCCAGATGATTGTTTTTTACGGGGACAAAGGCTGGGTATTATACGCGGGCAACCACGACGACCTGACGGAAAGCTTTGCCAATTACCTTGTCTATCGTGAACACATCAGATATGCCCATGAGCACGGTATCAAGCATTATGACCAGTTCGGCACCGTCGGCGACCTGCGAAAGGACAACCCCCTCCTGGGGCTGCATGAATTCAAGAAAAAATTCGGCGGCGAATACATCGAATTTATCGGTGAATTCACTTATGTGACAAACGCCCCTCTTTACTTTGTTTTTACCAAACTGGTGCCCTTTTACCGCAAAATTGTTAGACTGCTTCTACGGAGGAGAAAAAAAGATGAAGTTTGAAGAACATGGTTTCTTGCCGGTACTGCTTGGCGGGGACATCAGCAATTACAGCATGGCAAGGTCGTTTTATGAAGCGTACCGGGTCAAATCCATCGTTGCCGGCAAGCACCCCATTTACCCCACCACAGACACTGCACTGATACAGGGTTATTACGACGAAAACATTGAAAACGGCGCCGTATTCATCCGCATGATGGCGGAAATTGACCGGCAGTATCCGGGAAGCAAAAAAATCATTCTGGGCACTAATGACAATTATGTCCGCCTGGCCATAGAAAACCGGGAAGCTCTCAGCGGCAATTTTTTTGTTCCCTATATCGGGCAAGAACTCTATAATCGGCTTGTTGTCAAAGAAGAATTTTACAAGCTCTGTGCGGAATATGGGCTTGACCACCCCCGCACCTTTATCTTTGCCTGCCGCAAAGGGGCAAACACAGATCCTGACCTTCCCTTCCCTTTTCCTGTTTTCGTCAAGCCATCCGATACCGTCCTTTATTCCAAATACTTTTTTCCGGGCAAAAAGAAAGGCTACCTGCTCACAGACAGGCAGGAACTGCAAAGGGTTCTGACAGCAGTCTGCGATTCAGGCTATCCTGGCACCCTGATTATTCAGGAGTATATTCCCGGCGATGATACGGCTATGCGCGTCCTTACGTGCTACTCCGACCGCAGCGGCAAGGTGAAAGGCGCAGCCCTGGGTCATATACTGCTGCAGGACCATGCGCCCATGCTGGTGGGAAATTATACTGCCATTCTGAGCGAAGACGACAAGGCTCTCTGTGAGCGTTTTATTCCTTTCCTGGAGGCGCTGCAGGTCGTGGGCATTACCCATTTTGACATTAAATACGACGTCCGGGACGGGAAATACAAAGTATTGGAACTGAATATCAGGCAGGGGCGCAATAATTATTACACTACCGGCAGCGGCCTGAACCTGGCAGTCTGCCTCGTCCGCGATTATATTGAAAGGCAGGAGCTGCCCCTCACCTTTGCGGACAAACTGTGTGTCTGCGCCATTGTGCCCCGCTGTCTTGTCAAGAAATACGTCCGCGACCCGGAACTTTTGGCCAAAATCAGGCAGGCACGCTGGATTCGCCCCTTGCTGATGCCCGGCGACATTAATTTTTCCCGGCTGAAAAAGCATTTTCTAAATGACTTGAAGCAAATTGTCAATTACCGTAAATATTATCACCCGGACAAAGGCTAGATGAGAAACCGCCGGCAGGCGCGGCTCCCGGAAAAAAAGCAGCCCAGGACAGTTGTCCCGGCGCTGCTTTTTACATGCGGCTACTCATTGTTGTCATAATCTATAATACGGTTTTCCCACGTCCGGATTTTTATTTTGTCTTTGTCCATGGAAACAAGATATTGCGGCAGTACCGGTATTTTTCCGTACCCCCCCGGGGTGTTGATGATATAAGTGGGAATGGCAAGGCCGGAGGTGTAGCCACGCAATTTTTCCATAATCTCAATCCCCACTTCCACCCGGGTGCGGAAATGTGCCGTCCCTTTAACGGCTTTGGCATGAAAAATATAATAAGGCCGGATTAACACTTTCAGCAGATATTGATTAAGCTTTTTCATAACATTGGCATCATCATTGACACCGGCAAGCAGCACTGCCTGGTTGCCCAGAGCTACTCCCGCCCGGCTTAATTTTTTACATGCCTGTTCCACTTCCGGCGTAATTTCCAAAGGGTGGTTAAACTGGGTATTAACATAAACAGGGAAGTGTTTTTCCAGGACCCTGCACAGACTGTCAGTCACCCGCATGGGCAGCGTGGCCAGCGTTCTGGTGCCCAAACGCTTGATTTCCACATGTTCAATTCCCTCCAGTTCCGTCAGCAGCCAGTCTATCTGTTCATCGCTCAGCATAAAGGCGTCGCCGCCAGTAAGCAGGACGTCCCTAATTTCTTCATGTTCCCGGATATAATCCAGGGCCGCCTGCAGATGAGAGTGCGGCGTGATCTGATCAGGTTTGTTGATATTGCGCCTGCGCTGGCAGTGCCGGCAATACATGGCACATTGATTGGTAACATTGATCGTCAGCCGGTCCGGATAACGGCGCGTAATGGCAGGGGCAGGAGATGTCAACTCCTCCGCCATGGGATCCTCCGTGCCTTCATTATCCAAAAGTTCCGGCAATGACGGAAGGGACTGGCGCATGATGGGGCAGCCCGGGTTTTCCGGGTCCATCAGGCTTAAAAAATACGGTGAAACTGCCCAGCGGTAAACCTCTCCCACTTTGCAGATTTCTTCCACTTTCTCCGGCGGCAAAGCGAGCAATGCCGTCAATGTCTTAATATCTTCAATCCTTGACCTGACCTGCCAGTGCCAGTCATACCATTCACTGTCGCCCACCCGGAAAAATTTCTTTATTTTTTCCTGGCGCTGCAGAATTTTCTCCCACTCTGCAAACCCGTCCGGTATCAGCGGCCTGACACGAAGATAATCCTCAATCCGTGCCTTAAGTTCTGCAGCCCGGCGATTGGCCAGTTCTCTTTTTTGTTCTTCATTGTCGCAATACATGAAAAAGCCCCTTCCTGATTTAATAAGGGCGGAAATGCACCAAAACACTGCACACTGCAATCTGCCACTTACGCTGTAATTTATCTTATCATATTCATTATATCCCGTAACAGTTTTTTCGTGAACGGCCGCCGGATTCCTGCCGGGCAACGGAAGCAGTATTTACCGGCAGGACCAATTGTATATAGGTTGTATTGACACAGAAAAAGGGACACCTGCGTGTCCCGGCTAACCAGTTTTCTGCAAAGTATCCCATTTGCCGCAGCGGCCGCCCCAGCGCGCAAGCAACTCGCCGTTTACCGAAATATTGACGATTTCACAAAGGTTGGGGCAACCGTGACATTCAAAGCTGGAAGCTTGATATTCCATGTCTGAGACGGCAAAGCCGCGAAAATGAGTATCCCCTTTTCCCTTTGTTGCAGATTTGGCTAAAAGCGCAGCCCCGATGGCACCCATCACATGAAAATATTCCGGCACAATAATTTTCATGCCCAGAGCTCTTTCAAAAGCTGCGCGGATACCCACATTGGCCGCCACTCCGCCCTGGAAAACAACCGGCGGCAGGATTTCCTTGCCCTTGCCTACATTGTTCAGGTAGTTCCTTACCAAGGCATCGCACAGCCCGGCTATAATATCCTGCACCGGGTGGCCCATTTGCTGTTTATGCACCATGTCCGATTCGGCAAAAACGGAGCAACGCCCTGCTATCCTGACCGGCGACTTGCTTTCCAGCGCCAACTCGCCGAACTGCTCAATGGGGATATTTAAACGTGCGGCCTGGTGGTCCAGGAAAGAACCCGTTCCTGCCGCACACACTGTATTCATGGCAAAATCAACGACAATACCGTCACGCAGCAGAATTATTTTTGAGTCCTGGCCGCCTATTTCCAGCACAGTCTGAACATCCGGAACCATGTGGGTAGCGGCAACGGCATGAGCCGTAATTTCATTCTTTACAGTATCCGCGCCCACGATGACGCCCGTCAGAATCCGTGCACTGCCGGTAGCGCCCACGCCGCAAATTTCAACATTTTTTCCCTTGAGCGCTTCTTCCACCTGGCGCATGCCTTCCTGGACAACCTGGATCGGCTGACCACGGGTCCTAAGGTATACATCAACCAGGACATTGCAATCATCATCAATCACAACCAGGTTGGTACTGACTGAACCCACATCTATTCCCAGATAACCTTGCAACTAACTCGCCTCCCGCTTTCTGCGTCTCTGTCTTAACAAATCCAAGAAGGCTTCCAGGCGCGTTTCAATTCCTGCCTGTCCGGTCTGCTCATCCAAAAAGAGTGTCATGACAGGAATGCCCTTCGCTTTGCTGACAGCCGGCATAATACTTTTGGCCACAATCTCCGGAATACAGGTAAAGGGCGCCAGCTGAATCACACCGTCATAACCTTTCGCCGCATAGCGGACCACTTCACCCACGCTGTTTTGGCCGTGGCCGCCCACCATCTGGTTCAGAAACGGCACCGCAGCGGCGCGAACGTCTTTTTCACCGTGTGCCAGCACATTGTCAAGCAGCCAGTTGGCCATAAAAATGGAACGGTGCACATAGGCACCCATTTCACCCAGTATGCGCTCTATATCATGATTGGCGAACGGCTCCAGCACAACATAAATTTCACCGATCAGCCCTATCCGCAAGGGTTCATAATCATGGTCAACTGGAAGACTGCGCATTGCCTCCAGGGTATCGTTGCGTGCGGCCACAACTTCTTTTACGGAATTCGCCCTGCGAATTGCTTCCAGTCCTTCATCATATATGCGGTTCAACTGTTTCTTTGCGAACACAAGGGGACGCAGTTCATGCAGCGTTCTTTCCAAATCGTCCAGTGCCTTCATTTTGGCCCAGGCAACCCGCACTACCCCTATTAAGTTGAAATAGCCTTTCGGTTTTACCAGGCGGTGCAGTTTTTTGAAGAAATCAACAGGTTCCACCAGGGGCGGTTCCATAACAATCATTTCAACGGGATAGCCCAAATCATGCAGAATGCGCTTGTGCATCTCGCCATAATAGCCGGCGCGGCAGGGACCGCAGCCCCCGGAAGTAATCAGCACCTCAGCCCCCATCTCCACTACTTCCAGATAGGTGCCCAGGACTATTTTAAACGGCAGACAGGCAAACTCGGGAGCATGCTGTACGCCCAGCGACAATGTTCTCTTGGAAGGAACAGGCGGATGAATCACTTCATGTCCCAAATTTTCCAGCAGGTAGCCGGCTACAATATTTGATGTCCCCATGTAAGGGAAAGAGATCTTCATTACATCATCCCTTTCTTCCGCCTGATTAAATCAACAAAAGCTTCCACCCGTGTAGCCACGCCGGCTTCTCCTGTATGTTCGTCAATAGTTACGGTCAGAAAGGGTATTTTACGCGTGTTGTACTTTGTTTCCAGTTCCACAAGTTTATTTGTCATTGCGTCCGGCCCGCAGCCAAAAGCTGTGACATGGACAACACCGTCCACACTCTGCTTTTGCAGGAAATACATGCACGACCAGACTACCCGGTTGCTGTAGTACCAGAAAAGGTTTTTGGGCAGGTTTTTGCTCATGCGCCGCAATTCCCGCTCCGGCACCATTTCCGGTGTTACCACGCTTATGCCGTATGACTTCAACTTTTCCAGCAGGCCTACACTGATATAATTGTCATACAAACTATACGGGTAACCCAGCACGGCCAGCCTGATGGAAGCTGTATCCTCCCCCGACTGCGGTTCATGCCCCGTATCAAGGCAGTCAAAAGCTTCTTGCGGTGTTAGACCTTGCAATAATAGTTTCCGGTAATGGGAAAAATTATGCTTTGCCCGCCAAATTGCCCGGATTATTTTAATTCTGTTGTCAGTAAAACGCTTCCCAATCCGGTATAAAAACCGGTAAAGCTCCATTTTCCCCTTTTTCAGGTCCAGTCGGGAATCAATAATTTCCGGCAGGCCGCTGATAGAGCAGCGGACCATGTCCGGCAAGCCAAGGAATTTGGGGCAAAGCGTATGTTTGCCATCAAGGGAGACAAGACGCGGCATAAAGAGGATGTCCACTTTGTTCTTAAGCGCAGCCACATGTCCGTGAAATAATTTAATAGGCACACAGGCATCATTGACAGTTTCTTTAACACCTTCGTCAAGCAAAGCCTTGTTTGATTCCGGCGACACAACTACATCTACCCCAAGTCCCTCAAAAAACGGTTTCCACAGCGGATACAGCGTAAAAAACGACAATGTTCTCGGGATACCGACTCGCACCGTGCCACCTTCTCTCCTCTTATAGAAGATAGATAAAACTCTACCTGTATGTCTTTATTCGCGAAATAGTCAATTATTCCTTCACATATTCCTTCACAGCCATCTTTCCGGGGACAGAGATACCGGGATTCCCGGTCAGTATAATCTTTCCCAGAAGATAAACTTTGCAAGGCATCCGGCATTGTATGGTTTAAGTGTACGCATAATCGCATTATTAATATATTCCGACAGGTTAAATCGTGAACTTAAGTTTCTGGCCCTGCTTTCCTGCTAGCACTTCTGCCCGGCTGTTTTGCTGCCTTGCCAGATAATGCCGCAATTAAACGGATACCCGGTGTTGCTTTTTAGTGTCCGCTATGTTAAAATTACTTCTGTGTCGGGGCGTAGCGCAGTTTGGTAGCGCGCTTGGTTCGGGACCAAGAGGTCGCAGGTTCAAATCCTGTCGCTCCGACCATGAATATACCTATAAGAGAAACCACGGGAGTTTAAACTGGCCGTGGTTTTTTCATTTTCATGCGTTACAAAAATACAGATTT
>JAAYMN010000001.1 GCA_012521345.1 Bacillota bacterium | reverse complement strand
CAGGATATTATTCCTTGTCCGCTATCTCTATAATTATTCCGAAACAATCCGGTAATACGAAAAGGTTCGGATAAGATTTCGTTGGTGGAGGCGAGGGGAGTCGAACCCCTGTCCGAAAGCAGACCAGTAAAAGCTTCTACGAGCGTAGTCCCAATTTTTGTTTCACGCAGGCGGCTCCTTGGGACGGGATCCGCTTGCGCTAGCACAGTTGTGATTCCCTTCTCCTTTGGCTGTGCCAACCGTGGAGTCGGTAGCCTGACTAGTCGATGCCCGGACGGTTCCTACAGGCTCGGAACCGGCGGACACGCTGCTTTAAATTAAGCAGCGAGAGCGTAATTGTCGTTGGCAGTTATATGCCTTCCATGTTTTTACCGGGCCATGGTCCCGGACTCGCTACTCTTACCCATCCAACTCCCGTCGAATCCAAAACGCCCCCAAAGTTAATACCTTTGCTTTTCCTTGAACGCCTTTTCTATCTCCCGTTTTGCATCTCGCTCGGAAATAGCTTCCCGCTTGTCATACAGCTTTTTCCCGCGGGCCAGGGCCAGTTCAACTTTGATAAACCCCTTCTTGGCATAGACCCTGGTCGGGACCAATGTATAGCCTCTTTCCCTGGTCAGGCCGGTCAAGCGGTTGATTTCACGACGGTTCAGGAGCAGCTTGCGTTTGCGGAGAGGCTCGTGGTTAAAACGGTTGCCCTGCTCATAAGGGCTGATATGCATGTTATGCAGCCAAACTTCATTGTTTTCAATGCGTGCATAACTATCCTTGAGGTTAAGACGTCCGGCGCGGACAGACTTGACTTCTGTGCCTGTCAGGACCATGCCTGCCTCATAGGTTTCTTCAATATGATAGTCGTGAAACGCTTTTCTGTTTCTCGCAAACACCTTTTCTTCCATGCCGGACCTCTTTCGATAAAGAACCCTATTTGTCTGGTACAAATAGGGCGGCTTCATCCTCCATATCTTCCTTTTGCATTATAACATCTGTCGTATTTTTCGTCAATGAGGCGCCGTTGCTTATTACACGGCTCTCTGCCGCTAATCGTTTTCCGTATCAACCAGAACAAAATCCATCTGTCTGTCTTCCTTGCTGGCACGCTTGACCATGACGCGGACAGGCTTGCCGATACGGTATGTCTTGCCTGTCCGTTCCCCAATAAGAGCCAGTTTGTCCTCGTGGTAGTGGTAATAATCATCATCCATGCTAGACACATGAATCAATCCTTCCACCAGGTTGTCCAGCTCGGCAAAAAGCCCGAAGGAAGTGACGCCGGAGATAATGGCAGGAAATACCTGGCCGATCTTATTCTCCATATATTCAATTTTCTTCACGTCTTCGCTTTCGCGTTCCGCTTCCATGGCTATCCGTTCCGTCAGCGAAGCTTGTTCCGCCGCCAAACTGTTGTACTTGGCTATTCTTGCCAGGCGCTTTTGTCCCGGTATGCCCTGCTGATATTCCCGCAACAGGCGGTGGATCACCAGATCGGGATAGCGGCGGATAGGTGAGGTGAAATGGGTGTAATGGCGGGCTGCCAGGCCAAAATGGGGGGCGTCATCCGTGGAGTATTTCGCCTGCTTCATGGCACGCAAAAGCAGGGTGTTGACCACCCGCTCCTCCGGTCTTCCCGCCACAGTCCGCAACAATTCCTGCAAGGCATGGGGATGGATCTTTCCCGGCTTCCCCTTCAAAGAAAAGCCGAGATTATGGACGAAATCACGGAACTGCAGCATTTTTTCTTCATCGGGCCGTTCATGAATGCGGTAAATAAAGGGCAGCTCCAGGCGGGAAAAATGCTCCGCCACAGTTTCATTACAGACAAGCATAAACTCTTCAATAATGCTTTCCGCAATGGTGCGGGGCCTGCGCTCTATCTCGCTTACTTTCCCGTCTTCATCAAGCGTGATCTTTACTTCCGGCAGGGCAAAGTCGATGGCACCGCGTGCCATGCGCTTTTCCCGGAGAGCGGTCGCCAGGTTTGCCATCTCCTCCAGCATGGGCACCAAAGAGGAATAGCGTTTGGTCAGCCCGGCATCCTTGTCTTCCAGAATGGCACGGACGGCATCATAAGTCATCCGCTCCCGGGAACGGACTACACTGGCAGAGAAATTATACGAAAGGACATTGCCCTGTGCATCCAGTTCCATTATGACGCTTTGCGTCAGGCGATCCACACCGGGATTCAGGCTGCACAGGTCGTTGGAAAGCTCGGGAGGTAGCATGGGGATCACCCGGTCTACCAGATAAACACTGTTGCCGCGTCTAAATGCTTCGCGGTCAAGGGCGGAGCCTTCCTTGACATAATGCCCTACATCAGCAATGTGGACACCGAGCTCCCAGTTTCCCCTGCTGTTTTTCTGCAGGGAAACGGCATCATCCAGGTCCTTTGCGTCAGCCCCGTCGATAGTAATAGTAACCAAATCGCGCAGATCCTGACGGCCTTCAAGGTCGTCCGCCGACAGTTCACGGCTGTATGCCCGGGCTTCTTTTTTAACTTCCGGCGGGAATTCTTCTGGGAGTTCATATTTTTTAACAATGCTCAGGGTGTCGACGCCCCGGTCGCCCGGGTAGCCCAGGATTTCGGCAATCACACCTTCCGGATTGCGCCGCTTTTCCGGCCAGCGCGTAATCCGGACCTGGACTTTCATGCCGTTTTTCAGGCCTTTTGCTTCCGCTTTCGGGATAAAAATGTCCTGGAAAATGCGCTGATCGTCCGGGACAACAAAACCGAAATGTTTTCCTGCTTCATAGCGGCCGACAAGCAATGCGGAGCGCCGTTTTAAAATGCGGATAATTTCCCCTTCCGTGCTTTTGCCCCGCCCGCCTTTTACGAGGCGCGCCACTACATGGTCATTATGCATGGCACCGTTCATCTGACTTGCCGGGATGAAAACATCGGGCAAATCAGGATTGTCCGGTATGACAAAACCAAAGCCGGCCTGATTCCCCTGCAGCTTTCCCACCACAAGATTCATTTTTTCCGGGACACCGTAACGCCCATAGCGCGTTTTAATAATTTTGCCCGCCTGCTCCATTTCTTCCAGGAGCTTGTGAAAACGCTTGATTTCCTTCTTGTCCGCAATGCCCAGTTCATGTGCCAGTTCTTCAATTTTCAAGGGCTTGTAGGCGACTTCGCGCATATAATCCAGAATTTTTTCTTCCAAAGTCATTTTCTGCCTCTCTTCTTTAGTATTAAAACAAAAAGTGATATTTAAGTTTTACTCATTTGCATTTTTTTTAGCCGCAAATGTCACCGGAAAACATGCGGCAACGCAAGCATTTTTCGCCGAAAAATCAAGGAAAAGGAGCGGCGTCAGCCGCTCCTTTGCTTTAAAACAGTCTTTCAATCAGCGGAACAATTTTCAGGAAAACAGGTGCAAAAACCAAGGCAACAATGCTCATCAGCTTTATGAGAATGTTAAGGGAAGGTCCCGAGGTATCTTTAAAGGGATCGCCGACAGTGTCGCCGATAACGGCCGCTTTATGCGGTTCCGAACCTTTGCCGCCGTGGGCGCCGCCTTCAATATATTTCTTTGCATTATCCCAGGCGCCGCCGGCATTGGCCATAAAGATGGCCAGAAGGACACCGGATAGGAGAGAGCCGGCAAGCAGGCCGCCCAGGGCTTGCCTTCCCAAAATCAGTCCTGTCAGCAAGGGGACAATAACGGCAAGCAGACCGGGAAGGACCATCTGGCGCAGTGCCGCACCGGTGGAAATATCTACGCAACGGGCATAATCGGGCTTGGCCTTCCCTTCCATCAAGCCGGGAATTTCACGGAACTGCCTGCGCACTTCCTCAATCATGTTGTGCGCTGCACGCCCCACTGACTCCATAGTCAGGGCGGAGAAGAAGAAAGGCAGCATACCGCCGATCAAAAGGCCAATAATCACTTCAGCCGAAGTCAGGTTGATCGATTCAATCCCGACGGCCTGGGTATAAGCGGAAAACAGGCCAAGCGCCGTCAGGGCGGCTGACCCGATAGCAAAACCCTTGCCGATGGCGGCAGTGGTATTGCCCATGGCGTCAAGCTGGTCTGTGATATTGCAGACAGACTTATCCAGTTCGGCCATTTCCGCAATGCCGCCTGCATTGTCGGCAATGGGACCGTAGGCGTCAACGGCAATGGTCATGCCGGCCGTGGCCAGCATGCCTACGGCGGAGATGGCAATCCCGTACAAGCCGGCGGCTGCGTTGGCCACCAAAATGGCCAACGCGATGATGAGCAGAGGGAAAGCCGTAGAACGCATACCCACCGCCAGGCCGGCGATAATGTTTGTCGCCGGGCCGGTGAGGGAATCTTCAGCAATTTGCCTTACCGGCCGGTAATGATCGGAGGTATAGTACTCGGTCAGGCGGCCAATGATAATGCCGGCGATCAAACCGGAGATCACAGCCCAGAAAGGTCCGAGTCCGCCGAAATCAAATTGATAGTACCGGATGATAAAGAAAGAAGCAATAATAACGATCAAGCCGCTGACCAGTGTCCCGCGTTCCAGCGCGGACGACAGCTTGATTCCTTCCTTGGCTTTGACAAAGAACGTGCCGATAATGGCGGCAAGAATGCCGGTACCGGCAACAATCATGGGCACCAGAACGCCGGTAATGCCGTAGATGGTCAGGCCGAGAGTAATGGCAGCCACAATGGAGCCGACATAAGATTCAAAGAGGTCCGCACCCATCCCGGCTACGTCGCCCACGTTGTCGCCCACGTTATCGGCAATAACGGCCGGGTTGCGGGGGTCGTCCTCAGGGATGCCTGCTTCCACCTTACCGACAAGGTCGGCGCCGACGTCGGCGGCCTTGGTGTAAATACCGCCGCCTACACGGGCAAAAAGGGCAATGGAGGAGGCACCGAGAGCGTAACCGTTAACGATTTCCGGATCGGGCCAGATTATGTATAGCACACCCAGTCCCAGCAGCCCCAGGCCGACTACGCACAAGCCCATTACCGCACCGCCAGAAAAAGCCAGTGTCAGTGCCTCATTCATGCCCTTGCGGGCGGCGTTTGTCGTCCGCACATTGGCTTTGGTGGCAATGTTCATGCCGATAAATCCGGCCAGCGCCGAAGCAAATGAACCCACCACATAGCAGACGGCAGTCTGCAGGTTAATGAAAATAGCAATAACGGCAAAAAGGACAATAACGAAAATAATCAGCGTCCGGTATTCGCGGCTGAGAAATGCCATGGCGCCTTCGCGAATGGCCTGGGCAATTTCTTTCATGCGGTCATTGCCGGGCTCGGAGCTGCTCACCCTGCTCGCCAGGTAGAAGGCGAACAGCAAACCGACAAGTCCGGCAAGCGGAATCAGGTAAAAGATCAGATCCATATGCTTCTACTCCTTTTTATTCATTTCTGTCCATAACGCATACAGGCAGCAGCAGAAGCAGGCTTGTCTGGTCAGGCAGCCTGCCTTTAAAACTGCAGTAAGCGTTTGCTGTTAGGATTGCAAGGAAGTTAAACCTATGGCCAGAACTACAAACAAGACGGCAAGGACCACCGTTAGTTTGGCCAGAAAATCATCAAGACTTTTTTTCTTGCTGAAAAAAGTCTGTGCTCCGCCGAAGACCCCGGATAAGCCGGCAGATTTCGACGACTGAAAAAGGACGGATGCGATCATCCCCAAACTGACAATAATCAAAAGCACGTTCAAAGCAATCCTCACGGCCGCCGGACACCTCCCTCTCAAACACTCTAATAAAATATGTGCAGCAGGCTTTGTGAGCCTAGCGCTGTGCCACTAGCTATTCTACCATAGTGATTGTCAAAAAACAACAAACTTATTCTGAGCCTTATTCAGGCTTTGCAAACGGGTTGCCGGCAAAAAGTGCGCTTTCTCCCAGTTCTTCCGCAATCCGCAGCAGCCGGTTGTATTTGGCCACACGGTCCACGCGGGAAGGTGCACCGGTTTTGATTTGCCCTGCACACGTTGCCACGGCCAGGTCGGCTATGGTTGTATCATCCGTTTCGCCTGACCGGTGGGAAATCACGGCATTGTAACCTGACATTTGCGCCAGCCTGATGCAGTCAAGAGTTTCGGTAACCGTACCGATTTGGTTCAGTTTAATCAGGATGGCGTTGGCCGTAGCCGCATCGATGCCCTTTTGCAGTCTTTCCATATTGGTGACAAACAAATCGTCACCCACCAGCTGAATCCGTCCGCCAAGCGTTTTGGTCAGCTCCTTCCAGCCTGCCCAGTCCTCTTCCGCTAGGCCGTCCTCAATGGAAACGATGGGGTAGCTGTCCACCAGTTTTTCATAATAGGCAATCATCTCAGCGGCTGATTTCTGCAGGCCTTCACCGGCCAGGTGATAGAGGCCGTCCCTGTACATTTCCGTGGCTGCCGCATCCAGCGCCAGCGCAATGTCCTTCCCGGGGCGGTAGCCTGCAGAGACAATGGCTTCCATGATCACTTCCAGGGCGGCTTCATTGGATACCAGATTGGGTGCAAAACCGCCTTCATCGCCCACAGCCGTATTCAGACCCTGTTTTTGCAGCACTTTCTTTAAATGATGGAAAACTTCCGTCCCCATGCGCAAAGCCTCAGGGAAATTGTCGGCTCCCACGGGCATAATCATAAATTCCTGTATATCAACATTGTTGTCGGCATGCTTGCCGCCATTTAAAATGTTCATCATAGGCACGGGCAAAAGCCTGGCTGTGGCGCCGCCCAGGTAGCGGTAAAGAGGCAGCCCTACGGCATTGGCCGCCGCCTTGGCCACGGCCATGGATACGCCAAGAATGGCATTTGCGCCAAGCTTGCTTTTATTCTGTGTTCCGTCCAGGGCAATCAGTGTGCGGTCGATTTCCGCCTGCTCCAAGGCATCCATGTCACCGAGGGCGGGGGCTATCACTTCGTTCACATTGGCAACCGCCTGCAGAACGCCTTTGCCAAGGTAACGGTTTTTATCGCCATCACGCAGCTCCACCGCTTCAAAAGCACCGGTAGAAGCGCCGGAAGGAACGGCGGCACGGCCAAACGCGCCTCCTTCAAGCAGCACATCCACCTCTACGGTCGGATTGCCGCGGGAATCCAGGATTTCCCGTGCAAAAATCTCTACAATACCGGTCATTTTATCTGCCTCCTTTGCTTCACTTGTCCTTTTTGCGAATCAACAGGGACGTGCCCGTCATTTCCTGCGGCTTTGGCAAGCCCAGCAGGTCAAGCATGGTGGGTGCAACATCGGCCAGGATGCCGTTTTTCCGCAAGCGGTACGGCGTGCGGGAAGCCAGAATTAAAGGGACCGGGTTCGCCGTATGCGCCGTAAAGGGACGGTCGCCTCTCCCTTCCGTCATTTGCTCCGCATTGCCATGGTCAGCGGTGATGATGGCCGCCCCCCCCTTGGCCAGGACAGCCTCCACCACCTGCGCCAGGCAGCGATCCACAGCCTCAATGGCGGCAATGGCGGCATCCAACACGCCGGTATGGCCTACCATATCAGGATTGGCGTAGTTGAGAACAATAACGTCATAATAATCGCGGTCAATTTCCTGCAAAAGTCTTTCCGTCACCTGCGGCGCACTCATTTCAGGCTGCAGGTTGTACGTGGGAACCTTGGGGGACGGGATTAAAATCCTGTCCTCTCCCGCGAAGGGAGTTTCCTCGCCCCCGCTGAAGAAAAAGGTGACGTGGGCATACTTTTCCGTTTCCGCAATGCGCAATTGCTTCAGGCCGGCCGCCGCCACCACTTCCCCCAGGGTGCGGCGCGGATGTTCCGGCGGGAAAGCCACCGGAGCCGCAATGGTTTCATCGTATTGCGTCATGCAGACAAAATAAGGCAAAGGGGGTGTTTTCCCCCGGTCAAAGCCGGTGAATTCCGCTTCCGTCAGCGCCCTTGTAATCTGGCGCGCCCTGTCGGGACGGAAGTTGAAAAAAATGACAGCATCAAGACTGTTAATTGTGGCCAGCGGCCGTCCGTCCTTCCCAATAATCACGGTAGGCTTCACAAATTCATCCGTTTCATCATGGTCGTAGGCATTGTCCAGGGCATGCAGGGAAGTGGCTGCCATTTCCCCTTCCCCATATACCATGGCCCGGTAGCCAAGCTCCACCCGCTCCCAACGTTTGTCCCTGTCCATGGTATAATAGCGGCCGGCCACGGTTGCCACCGCCCCCACCCCAAGCTCCCGGATCTTGTCTTCCAGCGCCGTCAGGTAGGTGCGCGCACTTACCGGCCCTACATCGCGGCCGTCCAGAAAGGCATGGATAAAGACTTTCTGCAGCCGGTATTTTTTTGCCATCTCCAGCAGGGCAAAAAGATGTTCCAGGTGGCTGTGAACCCCGCCGTCCGAGAGCAGTCCCATGAGGTGGAGAGCGGAATTCATCTGTTTGACATGTTCCATAGCCGCCCGCAGAGTTTTATTGGCAAAAAAGTCGCCTTCGCGGATCGCTTTGGAAATGCGCGTCAAATCCTGGTAAACAATCCTACCGGCTCCCAGGTTTAAATGCCCTACTTCCGAGTTGCCCATTTGCCCGTCCGGCAGGCCAACGGCCTCGCCACTGGCTTTAAGCCGGGCCGTGGGATAGGCGTCAAGCAAGTACCGGTAATAAGGGGCTCGGGCCTGGTAGATGGCGTTCCCTTTTCTTTTGCGGCTGAGACCAAAGCCGTCCAGCACTATCAGGGCAAGAGGTTTGGGCCTGTTCATACTGTCACCGCTTCCTGCGCCCTGCTGACAAGCCGGGCAAAACTGTCTGCGGCGAGGCTGGCTCCCCCCACCAGGGCGCCGTCAATTTCCGTCTCCCGCAGAAAATCTGCTATATTCTCCGCCTGCACGCTGCCGCCGTACAGAATGCGGACAGCGTCGGCAGCTTCCAGGCTAAACATTTCTCCGATTACAGCACGGATCCGCTTGCCCGCCGCGCCGGCGTCACTGCCGGCAGCAGACAGGCCGCTGCCGATGGCCCAGACAGGCTCATACGCAATGACCATTTTGCGGACTGAGGCAGCATTCAGGCCGTGCAAGGCAGTGCTTACCTGTCCCGCAATCACTTCCATTGTCCGGTTTGCCCGGCGCTGCTCCAACGTTTCGCCTACACAGAGAATAGGCACCAGGTCAAACTGAAAAGCGGCTTTCACTTTCCGGGAAATCTGTTGGTCGGTTTCGGCAAAATGCTCCCTCCGTTCGGAATGACCGATGATCACATAATCCACGCCCAGATCTTTCAGCATGGGCGGGGAAACCTCGCCGGTAAAAGCTCCCGCTGCCTCCCAAAAAAGATTTTGTGCCCCAAGCTTAATCCCATTTTTGCGGCAGGCTTCCCCCACGGCGGCAAGATGGACAAAAGCGGGGCAGATCACAGTTTCTATCTTTCTTTCCGGCGCCAGCACGGCAAAGCGGCTCACAAAAGACACTGCTTCTTCGAGGGTTTTATGCATTTTCCAGTTGGCTGCGATAAGTGGCGTGCGCATTTTTTGCCTCCTACAAATTTTGTATGACTGCAATGCCGGGCAGTTCCTTCCCTTCCCAGAATTCCAGCGTAGCGCCGCCGCCGGTGGAAAGATGGGATATTTTCCCCGCCACGCCTGCCTTCTCTACCGCAGCCACTACATCGCCGCCTCCGATCACGGAAAAAGCGTCCGAGCCGGCTACGGCCTGCGCTATGGCAATAGTCCCGCGGGCAAAAGCGTCCGTTTCAAACACCCCTAGCGGCCCGTTCCAGACGACGGTCCCGGCTTCGCGGATGTACGCGGCATAAAGTTTCCTTGTTTCTTCACCAATGTCAACCACCATCATGTCGGCCGGCACAGCGTCTACACTGACATTGCGGGCGCCTTTTGCCTCGTGCAGGTCGTAAGCTACGGTAGCATCCACCGGCAAACAAAGCCTGACGCCATGTTTTTCCGCCGTCTCCATGATGGCGGCCGCCTGCTGCAGCTGATCCTTTTCCACCAGGGACCTGCCCAGCCGATAAGCTTTGGCGGCCAGAAAAGTATTGGCCATGCCTCCGCCCAGCAGGATGGTGTCGGCCAGCTGCAGGAATTTTGTCAGTACGCCGATTTTGTCTGCCGTCTTGCTGCCGCCTACAATGGCCACGACAGGCTTTTGCGGATCATGTAAGATTCTGCTTAGATTGGTAATTTCCTTCTCCATTAAAAAGCCGGCCACAGCCGGGAGGTATGCGGCAATACCGACATTGGATGCATGGGCACGGTGCGCCGTCCCGAAGGCGTCGGAAACAAAAATGTCTGCCAGAGCCGCATATATTTTGGCCAGTTCGGGGTCATTTTTCGTCTCACCGGGATGAAAACGGACATTTTCCAGCAACATGACCTGGCCGGGCTTCAGTTCCTCAGCAGCCCGCGTCACTTTAGGTCCTGTCACCTCACCGACATAAACCACCTTTTGCCCCAGCAGCTCTTCCAGGCGTTCGGCCACGGCTTTAAGCCGCAGGTCTTCCTGCACCTGCCCCTTGGGCCGTCCCAGATGGCTGGCCAGAATGACGGCGGCGCCTTGCTGCAGGAGGTAGCTGATGGTAGGGAGCGCAGCGCGGATTTTCGTGTCATCGCTGATACTGCCGTCCTGCGCCCGGGGGACATTGAAATCAACGCGGGTAAAGGCACGCTTGTCCTTTAGCTCGACATCCTTAACGGTTTTTTTGGGCACGGGGACACCTCCCATATCATAATTGCCGCCCGCTGGAGCGGGCGGTACGACTTATTTAGAGTTGTCTGCCAATAAAGACTGCCAGGTCCAGGACACGACAGGCATAACCCCATTCGTTGTCATACCAGGCTACCACTTTCACCAAGTTGTCCTGCATAACCATGGTGGAAAGAGCATCAATTACCGAGGAGCGCGAGTCCCCCCGGTAGTCTATGGAAACAAGCGGCTCATCGGAGACACCCAGGATCCCTGCCATGCAGCTCTCCGCCGCACGCCGAAAGGCAGCGTTAACTTCTTCCGCTGTCACTTTTCTTGCCACTTGGGCGGTTAAATCTACCAGAGAAACGGTGGGAGTCGGGACGCGTACAGCAAAGCCGTCTATTTTGCCTGCCAGATTTGGCAGGACTTTCGTGACTGCACGGGCGGCTCCTGTAGTGGTGGGAATCATGGAAAGGGCGGCAGCCCGGGCACGGCGCAGGTCGCCGTGAGATGCATCCAGGATCCTTTGATCGTTAGTATACGCATGGATTGTCGTCATTAATCCTTTAACAAAGCCAAATTTCTGGTCCAGAACCTTGCAGATTGGAGCCAGGCAGTTGGTCGTACAGGAAGCATTGGAAATCACATGGTGTTTTGCCGGGTCATAACTCTCTTCATTGACACCCAGGACTACAGTAAAATCTTCGTCCTTAGCCGGAGCGGTAATGATGACTTTTTTCACGCTGCCGCCCAGATGTTTGCGGGCTTCTTTGGCCTGACGAAAGGCTCCGGTTGCTTCAATGACAATCTGGACGCCGTAATCGCTCCAGTTCAGTCTGGCCGGATCCCTGTCCGCCAGAACTTTTACTTCCTTGCCGTCTATATATAGTACACCATCGCCTGCTTCCACCCGGTATGGGATACGGCCGTACAAGGAATCATACTGCAACAGGTGAGCCAGCATTTTCGGGTCCCGGGTACTGTTTACTGCCACCAGTTCCACTTCCGGGTTTTTGTGCGCCAGACGGACACATGCTTTGCCTATCCGGCCAAAACCGTTAATGCCGATTTTAATTGTCATAATTTACCTCCAAGTCGCATGTTATGAACAAAACTAGCTTCCACAGGCCAGAAAAAGCACAAACTTACTTTTCTACAAAGGGCCATAAAATCCTGCCAAATGATGTACCATATTTATTAAATTGTATACCATAATAAGCTTTAAAATGAATAGAAAAAGCGCCAGTGGCGCCT
>JAAYMN010000027.1 GCA_012521345.1 Bacillota bacterium | reverse complement strand
TACAGGATAACTTTGAGTAATGCAGAACAACTGGCTTTTAATATGTACGCCTTTTTAAGAAACAATCTCCTGTTCTTGCCTGTTGCAGCTATACTATTATGTTTGGCAGGGTATTTCGCCGGATATTTGGTTTCTAAGAATAAGATGATCTCCGGAAGCGGAATACCGCAAGTAGAGGGTATAATGAAAGGCTATTTTAGAGAAAGGAAGTCATGGATACATACATTGTTCAGCAAATTTGTGGGAGGCGCAATTTGCATTGGTGGAGGACTTTCTCTAGGAAGAGAAGGTCCATCCATTCAACTTGGGGCGTGTATTGCTGAGGGATTAGGGGAAAAGATTGGAAAAGGACGCTTAGAAAGAAGAATTCTCCTGGCAAGTGGGGCAAGTGCCGGGTTGGCGGCAGCCTTTAACGCACCCTTGGCAGGTGTTGTTTTCGCGTTGGAAGAGGTATTCAAGTACTTTTCACCGGCAATATTGCTATCCGTGATGTCTGCGGCGGTAGCAGCTGATTTTGTTGCCAAAGAAGTATTTGGCATGTCGCCGATTTTCAATTTTGAAATAATAAAAGTAATTCCCTTAAACCAGTACTGGTTGCTCATTTTTCTGGGAATTTTGCTTGGAGGATTGGGTGCGCTTTATAATTATGTATTGCTGAAAACAAAAAAATTATATAGTAAACTTAAACTTTTTAATGAAAAAGCTAAAATCATTATCCCGTTTATGGTGGCCGGAGCGTTAGGTATTGTCTTTCCTTTTGTTTTAGGTGGAGGACATAGGATAGTAGAAGAACTGACCCTGAAAAACGGGATCATGTTTTTACTTGCAGTTTTTATTATAAAATTTCTTTTTTCGATGATAAGTTTTGGGTCGGGAGCACCGGGAGGAATTTTTTTCCCTTTAATTGTATTAGGTGCAACGCTGGGGGCTGTTTTTGCTAGTATATCTATAAATCATTTGGGAGTTGACCAGGAATTATACAATAATTTTATTATCCTTGCGATGGCAGGTTACTTTACAGCCATAGTTAGAGCACCAATAACCGGTATTGTTCTCATAATGGAAATGACAGGCTCATTTACCCACATACTCTCATTAACAGTGGTCGCTGTTATAGCCTATGTTGTAGCTGATTTGCTGAAGTGCCCGCCTATTTATGAAGCACTTTTGGAAAACATGCTTTTCAATGAAAATGTAGTAGATATAAAGGAAAGCAGCAAAAAAATCGTAATTGAGCTTATTGTGAAACACGAATCTAAATTTGATAACCAGCAGGTAAAGAACATAAAGTGGCCAGGTAAATCCTTACTGGTTGGAGTTAAACGAGGTGAAAGAGACATTATACCCAAGGGCGATACAGTGTTGAGAGAGGGGGATTATCTTACTATCCTGACGGACGTAAACAGTGAAAGCAGAATAAAAGAAATACTTGATAAAATGAATGAACCAATGTGATGCCAAGGCAGGTGAACCGTTCTAGATTGCATTATGTCAGGTAGTACTTTTGCGCTTCTTCATAGATTTCCTGATACTTAATTCTTTTTGCAACAGCCCAAAGTGCTTCGAAATCTGCCAGGTATTCTCCTTTATACAGGAATATGAGCTTCTTTGCCTGTTCCTTGGTATTGTGGAGCTTAAATTCTTCATATGTCCTTTCAAAAAGGTCGGTATCAAGCGAAATTTCATCCCGGCAGATAAAATAGCGGTTTTCGCGGCAGATGACTGCTTCCGCAATGCCGGCAATTCAAGGTCATTTTTCAGGTGCCTTAGGTTTACCGCAATCAGGTTTTTAATATTTTTGGAATCCGATTCCTGCCAAATGGCGTTGGAGATTTGTTCCTTGGTAGCTCCCTGGTCGCCTGCATCAAGCAGAAAGGCAAAAAGCTCGCGTTCCGGCCCACATTTCCTAATAGTTTCCTGTGTTTCTAAAGCCGTTGGATTCTTCTGTCAGTACGGATAGGAATAAAACTCCGGCTGAGGAGTGTGGCGTGAGTGAGGATACGTTCTCGTGGATGGGCAAGTGTTGTCGCAAAAATAATACCGTTTTCGTGTTGCCATATGAAAAGCTTTGCCCATCCTGTATAATATCGTCATCTCTCCCATATGGACCAAGTCTGAAAATGTCTACTATTTTTGAATGCAGCAGGTTTGGCTACGTTACAAGGATAACGGAATGACAAACCGTTTCTGATTGCCTAAGCGCGGAATTGATCTTCCGTTGGCTCGTTTGGCGAGGCTGTCCCCTGCTGACGCCTGCCCTCATGCACTCAAATAAGGCAGGGATTTTGCGGATTTAACTAAAAGAGAATAAAGAACAGAGAAAAGGGCGTCCCTACTGAAAAGCAGGGACGCTTCACTCAGAGGGAAACCGGAAAGGATTTATTCCTGAAAGGTGGAAATAGATTAAATGAACCCCTGCAAGGTAATGGGATTTGGTAATTCTCCGATCTTTAGATGACACGTAAGGGGGCAAGCAGGCGGATCCGGCTGGAATATTCAAGGAGTTTTACCAGAATAAGCAGATACGGGAGGAAGTAGAAATGTCTATTGAAAGAGTTAAGGAATTTTTTGCACAGTATGGAATTGAAAATCGGATAAAAGAGTTTAATGTTTCAAGTGCTACTGTTGAACTTGCGGCAAATGCTTTAAAGTGCGAACCTTGCCGTATCGCAAAGACGCTCGCTTTTATGGTTGGGGATAAACCTGTCTTGATTGTTGCGGCGGGTGATGCGAAGGTTGATAACAAGAAATATAAGGCGCAATTTGGTACAAAGGCAAAAATGCTTACACCTGATGAAGCCGTTTCACTGATCGGACATGAAGTCGGCGGTATCTGTCCTTTTGCCGTAAATGATGGTGTATCGGTCTATCTGGATATTTCTCTTAAAAGGTTTGATACCGTTTACCCCGCTTGCGGCAGCAGCAACAGCGGTATCGAACTGACGATAGAGGAGCTGGAAAAATACTCATCGTACCTTGCATGGGTCGATGTATGCAAAGGATGGATCTAATTTGGTCGGAGGAGACAAGCTACAACATTGGTTTTGAATAGGGACTCTGAAGCAGTATTACCAAGTTGTGGGCCAGTTTGGATGCTGATATAATAAGCTGTGAAATAGGCTGAATAATTTTATTTAAAGGAAGATATGAAACCGCTGGTGAAATATACCGGCACTATTAGAAGGTTTAAGCGACTCTCAGGAGGTCCTGCTGTGAGCTCAATAAAAACGTTACTTAGTTTGTATCTGGTTCTTGCTGTTATCTTGGCTCAGTTTTTTTCCGCCTATTTCTTTTTTTCGAAGGGCAGGACCAGCTATCGGAAAGCGTTTTCAGCCCTGGTTTTATGCATCAGTGTTTATTTGTTTGGTTTTTTGATGATTGTAAACAGTAGCAATCTCCAGGAAATGATCTTCTGGAATCAGATTCAGTATTTGGGACTGCCCTTTGTTTCAGTGCTATGGCTAATGGTAGCCCTTCTTTATACAAAAACCATCTATTCCCTGAATGCCCGTACAGCAATTTTACTTTTCACCGTGCCAGTAATAACTTTTTTTGTGCGGCTCACTAACTCCTGGCACCATCTTTTCTATACAAAATGGGAAATGAGGCAGTTTTTTGGATATTATTCCCTGTATATGGAAAGAGGCATCTGGTACTATGTCAACATTTCTTATACCATTTTATGCCTGCTGCTTACCGTTATCATATATTTCATCGGATATATGAAGAATAAGGCCGGCTATACCAAACCTCACTTTCTTGTTTTTTTATTTGCCTCCCTAATACCACTCATTGGTATACTGCTGGTTATTTTTGCCTTCGACGAGAGGAGTATTGACTACTCCGCTTTAATTATGCCTTTTTCTTTGCTTGTTATCAGTTATGGTATTATCAAGTATGATTTTTTGGAAATAAAAACCCTGGCGCGAGAAAAAATCTTTGAGAATAATTTTTCTGGTATGGTGGTATTGGGCCCGGGGAAAAGAATAGTAGACTACAACAAGGCCGCAGAGAAATTTTTTGAAGCAATAAACATTACTTTAAACAATTATCCAATAGAGCATATTCTTGCCCGGGAGCCAAAGCTGTTGGAAGTCTTCACAAGCGAGGATAGCTGTGATTTTTCTTTGGTAATAGACGGGGAGAAACGTTTTTTTAAGGTTGACATGATGCCATTGGGAGATCTCCATGATGGAAACACGAGAATGCTTAAATCGATCCGTGAAGTTACAGAAGAAAGAAAACTCCTGGAGAAACTGAAGTATTTGGCTACCATAGATTCTTTAAGCGGCCTCTATAACCGGGCAGAATTTATGAATTTAGCCAAAAGGGAGTTTGCCTGTGCCAGGATCAATAACGAGGAACTATCATTGCTGGTTATGGATCTGGACAATTTCAAGAACATTAACGACACCTTTGGGCATGCAGCAGGGGATGAAGTTATTCGTCAGGTTGGAAGCATTATAATAAACAATTTCAGAAAAAGCGATATTGCCGGGCGTATAGGGGGAGAAGAATTTGCCGTGGTTTTAAAGGATGCTTCTTGGAAAGAAGCAAAAGAGAAGGCGGAACGGTTCCAGGAGACCATAGCCAACAGCAAAATTCTTTACGGGAAGCAGGAAATCAGTATTACGATAAGCATCGGGACGGCCACAATACGCGGCAACGCAAACAACATAATAAATATTGAAGATTTGTTAAGAATGGCTGATGATGCTTTGTATAAAGCAAAAGCCAAAGGGCGAAATTGTGTTGCAACTTCTGCTTCTGGGTCTCATATATAAGAAAGTTCATTTACCGGGCTTATGGCAAATTTATGCATTTTTACGAAAAGCGACTTTTTATTTTTCTTAAATTTGTGGTGTTTGAAGGAGCGCAAAAGCAAAAAGCCTCTTTTTTTAGGTAAAAAGAGGAAGAGGGCACTAGAAACATAAAGGGAGGAGAAGAAGGCTTGAAGTTTATTTCATGGAATATTGATTCATTAAACTCAGCATTGACAGGTACTTCTGAACGGTCTGCATTGAGCCGCAAAGTAATGAATGCTATTGCAGAAATGAATCCGGAAGTTGTTGCGCTGCAGGAAACAAAACTGCCAAGCGAAGGACCTAATAAAAAACAATTGGAAATTTTATATGATATATTTCCAAAACACGAAATTGTGTGGAACTGCTCGGTAGAACCGGCACGCAAGGGCTACGCAGGCACCATGTTTTTATATAAAAACAGTTTGGACCCGATTGTAAGCTTTCCCAAAATCGGTGCGCCCGGTACCATGGATTATGAAGGCAGAATTATCACCCTGGAGTTTGATGGCTTTTTTTTGACACAGGTATATACACCGAATGCGGGGGAAGGCCTGGGCCGCTTAAGGGAACGTCAGATTTGGGATATTAAGTATGCTGATTACCTGGAAACACTGGATAAAGCAAAATGTGTTGTTGCGGCAGGTGACTTCAATGTAGCCCACAGGGAAATTGATTTGGCCCATCCGGACAGGAATCGCAAGACAGCGGGATTTACCGATGAGGAACGTGAAGGTTTTACGAATCTTCTCAAAAGAGGGTTTACGGATACATTTCGTTACATACATGGCGATGTCACTGGTGTTTATTCCTGGTGGCCACAGCGTGCCAAAACAAGCAAGATTAATAATTCCGGCTGGAGAATTGATTATTGGCTGGTGAGTGACAGGATTGCTGACAAGGTTTTAAAATCTGAGATGATTGATTCGGGACCAAGACAAGACCACACGCCTATCTTGCTGGAAATTGACCTATAAGTATAAGACAGGTCAGCGGATCAGGTATTATTCCAATGTAATGGCAACTTCTACACCCGGTTTGAGAAAAACCATTAAAAAGGCCAAAAGCGTTGCTCCCAAAAAGACAGCACGCAATACTATGTGAGATAGCCACCGATTTTGTAGGGATTTTACTTATAATTGGGGCAGTTGCATTTTAGGAACATAGCCGCGACAGGATTCATGGAAAAAAGCAGACTTTATTTGACACATGCAAAAAAATTTATTACTATTTTTTCGAAATGGGTGATCAGCAGATTTAAAGGGTGCTATAAGTAATGCAAGCAACGTCCGGTTGCTGGGGTGGTTTAAATGAAAAATGAAAACGATATTGCCTTAAGGCACCGCATATTTAATGTAGTTTTTCTGATGGGAATATGTATGTCTTTTCCCGCAGTTTAATAAATTATCTTCTGGATTTGGGAATTGTCGACATACTTTTACCTTTCACCTGCGGCGTTATTATTGTAGGGTTGTATATAGCTTTCAATATCACTAAAAATTATGAACTGCTGTCATTAATATTTGTTATTTTCTTAAGTTTTGCTTTTTTGCCGACCATGTGGCTTGTTGCCGGGGGGACCTATACAAGTATCCCATTTTATATAATTATCAATGCAGCGATAATTGTCTTGTTGCTTAATGGACTGAGGAGAAAGATAATTGTTTTCCTTTTTGCTTTAGTTGTCGGCGCTCTTTTAGTTGTTGAATATCAGTTGCCCAGCATGGTGGAAGGATATGATTCCGTATTGGCTCGATATATAGATTTAGCTTTTAGTTTATTTGTCTGCATGTTTTCCATAGCTGTTTTAATGACAGTTCTTATTGACAGCCATATGGATGAACTACAAAAATCCAAGCAATACCTGACTTCCCTTGAGGAATTGAATAAGCTGCTGAATGACGAAAAGCAAAAGCTGAAGAAGCTATCAATAACGGATTATCTTACCGGGGCTTTTAACAGAAGGTATATTACTTTCTGCTTAAATGAAGAAATAAGGGCTTCGCGTAACAGGCGGAAAAAGCTAACTGTAGCCATGGTTGATATTGATAATTTTAAAACTATAAATGATACATACGGACACTCATATGGAGATTTTGTTTTGAGAAGGGTAGTAAGTACCATCAAGAAAAACGTGAGGCAAAATGACATAGTAGGGCGTTATGGCGGCGATGAATTTTTAATTATCATGCGCAACACCAGCAGGGAAGAAGGATATGCCATAGTGGAGCGTATTCGCCAAAAGATTCAAGAAATTGGCTGGGAAAAAGAGCATCTGGTTGTTACAATTAGCGGTGGTGTCATAGAAGTTGGGAGTGAGGAGTTGACCGGTCTCCTAAAACAGGTTGATGAGTTGTTATACAGCGCAAAGCATAAAAGCAAAAACTTCATAGAAAAAGAGGTTAATGCAAAAGAGGTTAATGCGCAATAATTGGATTTTCAGGAGATTATAAAAACTGATGAGAGAGAAGGAGGCACACTATGCTCTTTGTCTGCTACCTGCAATGCACAACCTGCCAAAAAGCCAGGAAGTGGCTGGAGGCAAACGGTATAGCCTTAGATGAATTGATGGATTGGCATAAAAGGAGCGGCCTGCCGTTAAAGAAGTTCTTTAATTCAACCCGGACGCCATCCTGAACACCGTAAACGAAGAAAGTCTGCGGCTGCAATACGCTTGCGAAATTGCCTACCAGCGGGGAGATTTCGCTCAGATAGTGGCCTGCTTTGAAGAAGCACTGGGAGATGACGCCGCGCGGCTCCGGTCCTCCCCGGCAGCAATTGCGGCGGACATCAGCCTGGGGGATTACTCAAGCTACACCGAAATTGAGACTTATCTGAAAGGAAATCGCAGAAGCCCACAAAGGCAGCAGTGCAAGGTACCCATCTCCTATACTCCCACGGCGGAGGAGCTTGCCAATCCGGAAAGCACATCGACGGCAGCGGCAATGCGGTATGCATACCCAACGGCCGCTACGACCCGGACACCGGAACAGTAACTTTCACCACCACCCACTTCAGTTGCTTTGCCGTAAGCTTCAGGCAGGTAAGCTTCAAGGATGTGGCGAAGGATGCGTGGTACGCAAAAGCTGTTTCCTTCATTGCCGCCAGGGAGATTACCCTGGGCACGGGAGACGGCAATTTCAGCCCCGATGCAACGATGACCAGGGCCCAGTTCCTGGTGATGCTGATGAGGGCATACGGCATAGCTCCCGCTGCAAACACGGAGGATTCATCGCTTTTTTAAAAGACAGAAAACATGGACTGTATGATTAAACTAAAACCTCCGCAGACAGTTGCGAAACAATCTGCGGAGGTTTTGCTGTACGAAAAAATCCGTTTTAGTTCAAGTCAATATATCGTGCTGTTATGCCTTCCAGGCTGTTGAGCTCCCTGACCAGGGCTTCTACATCTTCTTTATCGCCATAAGGCTGCAAGACGATAATGCCGTCATTTGCACACGCATCGCTGCTAACTTCGTGCAGTCCCAGACGTGTTTTGATTTTGCACCCGTTTTTTGTCAGTATCTCTTGCAATTTTACGGCATTGTCAATTCTGTTGTCTATGCGGACGCCAATAATATAATAACAAGACATCTAACTGACCTCCCAGGCAGCAAAAGTTGCCATCATATTTTAATTTCATTATAACAGCCTATCCCGTTTGTTGTCTATATGCTTGCATGTCTTTGGGTCCATCTCACCCGGGAGACCTACCGGCTTGCGGCAAGGACAATATAACATTATTCTTACTAAATATAAGCATATTTCAACTATTCATAAAGCAAAACGGCAGATAAAATAACATAGCAATCGACATTGCTTTGTTTCACTTGGCGGTGTGCGGCGCCGGTTGCCCGATTAAAAGTGGCAAGCGCCGGCAACACTTGAGCACAGAAACAGAATGAGAAAAGAGGAGGATATTGTATGTTTGCAACAAAAAAAAGAAAACCGGTGAAACTCTTATTTCAAGCTACGGCCATAATTTTGGTTGTATTGCTGCTTGTCGGCTGCGGCGGGGGGGCGCCTTCGGACAAAGCTAAAAACGAAACGGATGCGGCAGCACAGCAGGGTGCTCCGCAGCGGCAGGATGAAAGCCCGGCAGAAGAACAGCAGGAAGGCAAGCCGGAACAGCTGCCGGATGCAAGTATTTCCGGTTCGCCTGCTACGCCAGGGGAAGCATACGGTGCTTTCGTGGAGGCAAAAGGTGAACTGGTCAACAGGCTCCTTGACGCCTTGGCGGGCAATCCTGATACTGCAATGTATTCAATGACTTTTTTAGGGCTGACAATGGTGGACTTGACTTTAATTCCCATTAGCAGCTTTGGCTTAGGTCAAGCTGCGGCAGAAATGGGGCTTGCCTTTTTTAACGCAGAAAATGTTGAATATAGTGAAAGCGGAAAACAATACAGCATTAAATACCGGAATAATGAAGGTGAGGAATGTGAGGTGCAGGGCGAGTACGACAAGGGTGCGGACGCACTTAAATGTGCTGCGAAACTGAACGGCAAGGAAATCGTGAGGTTTGAATACCGAAAAACATCTTTTGGCTATGTGAGCCAGACCTGTACTTTCGGTGAGGATGGCGCATATGTTTACTTGCTGTCAGTAAGCGGCAGGGACGGTGCGGTTGGTATCAAACAAGCAGAGGAAGACCCTCCGTCATTAACCGGAAGCGAGACAATCGATTTTCCCAAGCAGTGCCCGGAGTGGTTTGCAATAGAAGGCGACAAGGTTACGGGAGTCTCCAGCGACGGCACTGAAATATCCTTTGTGTATACGCCGGCGGAAGACAGCTAAGAGAATAATTGCCATTGCTTCTCCTTCTTGGCTTTATCAAAACCTTTCCAAGAAGGAGATATTTTTTATGCAAGCATTTTAAGGATTATTCAAGGGACAATGAATTGCCTGTTTTAAATATCAACCCCAAGGAACAGCCTGATGAGGTAGCCGATGATAAAGGAAACAACGGCCACCCCCAGGCTGATGCCGGCCATTTCCAAAAATCTCTCCTTAAATGAAAGATCCTTAGCCACCGATATGTAAAAAGTAAAAACAAGAATAATCAGTATGGCTGCAACAATTGTAAAGACGAGGCTAACGACATAGTTGGCAAAAATAAGATAGGGCAGCACCAGGCAGGCAACGGTGAAGATGTATGCCCCGCCGGTGTACAATGACGATTTCAGGGCGCGGGCATTCTCCTGCTCGGTCCTGGTGGAAAGATATTCCGATGCAGCCATTGAGAGTGAAGCCGCCACCCCTGTTATCAGACCTGCAAGCGCTATGAGGCGTGTATTTTTCAAGGCAAAAGTGAGGCCTGCCAGGGTGCCGGTAAGCTCTACAAGGGCGTCATTCAGGCCGAGGACCATAGAACCGACAAATTTGAGCCTTTCCTCTTCGATGATTGCCACCAGTTCTTTTTCGTGGTTGTCTTCCTCCACTGCGATTCTTTTAAATTCCTCAAGACTGTCCCCGAGTTCCCTGTACAGCTTTTCCGAGCCTTCTTCCCCTTTTTCCATGAGCTTGATGCCAAAAGTAATGCCAAAGATCATGGCAATAAGTGTATAAAAGTATACTTTCCAGGTGTGCGGCTTCTTCTCCGTTCCGGTAAACTTCTTCAGCTCGTGATAATGACGATGTTCATCCCGCGCAATCTGCTGTAGTATCTTGCTGTTGTGTTCATCCTTTATGTATGAGGCTAATTTTAAGTAGATATGGTATTCCGTTATTTCATTTTTTTGAGCCGTTTGCAAAGACTTCATCGTCTCAGCGTCTAGTGTATAACTCAATTCCACCACTCCTTTTTAGCATCCAGTATTAATATTTCCTACTGAAGACTGTACAAATAGTATTTTCACTTTTTTTATACTGAAAGATTCCGTCTTGGCAAAGATACTAAACTAAATTACACTGAATTAAATTCTCTTAATTTAATATGCCATAAGGCAGCGGGACAGGCATGGTAGTATATAGTTTTTTTGCGTACGGGGAGCGTTCTCTTTTTGCCGGGGGAAAAAGTGCCTGCCGAGAAGAATTGAAAGGACCCGGCCAATGTGAATGATCCGGCAGGAGCCGGTGAAAACATTTAAAAAAAGATGTGAGAGGCACGTTGAAAAAGTTTAACACGAAAGCAATTTATGGTATGCTTAAAAAAGCCTCTCAGGCGTAAAAACACATTGTGCAACGGGATGATGATAACATGAAAATAGAAAAAGTTACGATTGAGGATGCGGCAGAACTGCTGCAAATATACGGATACTATATTAAAAACACTGCCATTGCCTTTGACTATGATGTGCCGACTTTAGGCGAATTCCAGCAGAAAATCATAGATATTTCCTCAAAGTATCCTTTTATTAAAGCAGTGGACAACGGGGAAATCCTGGGATATGCATATGCCAATACTTTTAAGGACCGCAAAGCATATGACTGGTCTGTGGAAACGACTATTTATGTAAAGCAAGACAAACGGAGAATGGGAATAGGAAAATCACTTTATCTTGCCCTGGAACAAGCCTTAAAAAACATGGGTATACTAAATATGAACGCCTGTATAGCCGTTCCCCAGAAGGAGGACAAGTTTCTGACTTTTGCAAGCTATCACTTTCATAAAAAAATGGGATTTACTCTTGCAGGGCGTTTCCATAAAATCGGATACAAATTTAATAACTGGTACGATATTGTCTGGATGGAAAAGCTGCTCGGGGAGCATCCTGCTTTTCCGCCGGAAGTGCAATTCGGGAAATGGCCTGAGCAAGGACTGTTGTAAAATGCGGGTAAACCGGACATATAGTCTGTAGCCGGCTTGGAGGCACGGCAACCCAGAGGAGGCACACCGTCGTGAAAATTTCAAAAAAAGATGCACTTTCCTGGTTCCAATTTTTTGCCATGCTGCCGGAAGACGAGGAGTTGACACCGAAACAACAGGAAATCGTCTACGCAACTTTTGCCCAAATCGAGGAGGCCGTTGAGTGGAGAAACAATAAATTAATGTCGGAAATCAAAGGTTTGAAGACTTTAGAGCATAGAACTTTTTTTGTAGGGGATGAAAGCAAATTTCCCAAAGGATGCCGTTCCTGCCTTCTGGGAACCGGTTTGGGCGCAGTCAGGAAAACAAATAAGTGCAATTTGGCGTGCAAGTTCTGCTACAATTACGGAGAACTGGACAATATCCCCCCGGTTGGGGAGGGTATGTGGGAAATTGGCGGCACCAAGTTTTATGCGAAAGATCTTGATTTGCTGCTGTCCGTTTACCCGAAGCCCACGGGCATTTCCTATGTTTATCTGGAGCCGTTTATGGAAATTGAGCAGTATTATCCGGTAATAAAAAAATTCAGCGAGGCGGGGATTCACCAGCATCTCTACACAAACGGCCTTTTGGCTGCGGAAGAGTCATTGAAAGCACTGGGTGAAGCCGGACTCGATGAGATACGTTTCAACCTGGCTGCCACCAATTGTGCAGATAGAGTAATTGAGAACATGGGCATTGCCAAAAAATATATTAGCAGTGTTGGCATTGAATCGCCAATGACACCGGAGTTTTTTACGGCGTTTCTCGGGAAGAAGCAGGCTGTCCTGGAAACAAAGCTTGATTTTATCAACTGCGCTGAATTGCATTTAAATGAAAACAACATAGGCAATTATTACGGGGAAAACATGTATATTTCAAGACACGGCTATATATCCCCGGTCTGGAGCAGGGAATTGACTTTAAAATTCATGAAAATGGCGGATGATGAGAAATGGGATGTTGTGGTGCATGATTGCTCAAACTATACAAAATTCGCCAGGGGTTTAAACCTGGGCAGCAAAGAAGGCAAGAGTTTCGGTGCCAGCAATTATGGCTGCGAGTTTTCCAAAATACCTTATGAAGCGTTTTTGCCAATCCTGCGTGATGATAATTTCAAGTTTTTACATGAAGAAGAATTGCCTGACGGCTATAAACCGGAGGGATTGAGTTTTTAAAACCTGGCTAATCAGGCTCCATAGAGCCTGGTTTTTGACGTGAGCACGGCATGGGCGATACTTGGCGGTGAAAGCTTGCTCTGTGCTTGGCAGTGGAAACATGGCTTTATGACAGCTTTAGAGGAAGTAAAATAATGCAAATCGCTGAACTAAAGAAAAATATGGTACAATTACTATTATGAAAAAGTCTGTTGGTCTGTTTGCAGCCGGGAACCTGGCACATAACATGTAAAAACCAGGAGGAGATTATGTTAAATTATGTCTGGCCGCTTGCCTTGGTCGTGTTGTCCAATGTGTTTTATCAAATTTGCACCAAATCAGTGCCGAAAGATATGAGTCCCCTGGCTTCATTGACGATTACTTATGTGATTGGCGCCGTTTCATCACTGGTTCTGTACTATGTGCTCAACAAGGAGGCAAATATCGTTCAAGAATACAGCAAGGTTAACTGGGCGCCATTTATTCTTGGGCTTGCGATTGTAGGTCTGGAAGTTGGATACATTTATGCCTACAAGGCAGGGTGGCCCGTCAGCACAAGCTTCTATTACAAATGGTGGGTAGCAATCCAACGAGATTGCTAAAAGGAGAGACACCTCAGAATCGATAACGTAGGCTGTTTTGTGTAAAAAGCCAGAGACTATTGAAGAAGGCCCACAGGCTCCTCGATACTTGAGAGTTTGGAAAGAACACTCAGAAAGGAGGAGCACTGTGGGTCAGGAATATCGTCGC
>JAAYMN010000026.1 GCA_012521345.1 Bacillota bacterium | reverse complement strand
TGGCGGGAACGGCCACCGCTCCCAGGGTGGCCGCCACAAAACCAAGTGCCAGGTGTGTAACAACAGCGTGGGGATAGGAAGGATACTGGCGGAAATCGCGGCGCAGCATCCAGTAGCGGGCAAGCGTTCCCAGGACAACGCCGGTCAGAATGGTGGCAAGATCCCTGCTCAAGCCGCCCTCAGCTCCCTTCAGGCCTTTCGCCGTCTTTTTTGTCCTCACTGCTGCGGCCGCCGAAAATGTCCGACAGCTCCCGGCGGCGGAAAGACTTAATCCTGCCTTTCAGCTGTTCCCAGCCGCCGCTGCTGAGCAAAAGATAAATGCCGACGGCAGCCGCCAGTCCCAGCACAATCCAGAGCACGGCGCGCAGCGCCGTACCGCCGGGCCCCTTGGACGTGGCGGGGGCAGGGCTTGCCGCTTGTTCTCCCTCTGCCGTGCCGTAGAGATAATCGTTGACCGCTTCGGAGAAATAAGTCACCGATTCTTCCGCCTGGCCTTTGTCATTGGTGTGGGAACCCACTTCAATCAGCACAGCCCGGGGAGACATATCCTGGTTGTAGTTGCCGCGGGCCATGAAAATCCCTTTGACCAGGCCGGGATATTTTTCATCCGCCTTTTTTTTCAGCCCCTCGGCAAACTGGCGGTTATTGGCCATATTCTGGTTCTGCCTGCCCACCACCAGCTGGATCTGCACCCGTTCCTTTCCTTCAACCTCCTCCAGGTACTCCTCTTCCGGCACCGCATCACGGTGCACGTCAATCAAAGCATCCGGGTCTTCCTTCAGCGCTTCTTCCACGGTGCGGCGTGAACGCTGGTAGGCGCCTGCATCATGGGGAGTATGCGGTTCCCGGGAACGGATGACTTTGATTCCTTTTTCCTCCAGTGCTTTCTGGAGCTGGTCTGCCACATCAATAATACCGCCGCCCGGGTCCTTGCTTTCCGTGCCGTCCCCTTTTATATAGGATTCGGCACCGTGCGAGTTGTAAATGGCAACCTTTTTGCTCTTTGCCTCTTCCTGCTTTTGCACGGGCAGGGACAGCCGCAGCAGGCGCCCTATCCGGGCCAGAAAACTTTCCGGCTCCGGCTCGGCCAGGGTAATTTGCTTTACCAGTTCAGCCGTGGCGGTAGTGCCGCTCACCGACCTGACACGGTAGTAATTGTTGTTCCGGTCAATATACTCGTCATCCTCAAAAATCCGCCGCGCCGTGCGCATGATCACCCTGCCGTCCTCATCAACCATGGTGTAAACTTCACCGGACAGGCCGTCCACCAGGTCTTCAAAGACGGTTTCCGCGCTGCTTTGGCCGGCCGCTGCCAGGATGAGGACGCCGGCAAGCAGCAGCACCAGATAAAGCCGCAGGATAAACAACCTGTTATTCATGCTGCTTTTCCTCCTTTTCGCCCTGCTTCTGCAGCTCCCTGTCTTCACCCTCCAGGTCGTCGCCGAATTCGGCATCGGCCAGTCCCTGCACCAAATCCGCCGGTCGCCGGGTAGACGGGCCGCCTTGCAGGCGCTCCCTGGCTTCACCGAATATTTCCGCCAAAAAGAGGGCAAGCAGGCCGCCGATGACAATCGCATCAAAAACACCCGCACCGCCGATTACCATTCTTCCCGAGCCGCCGCGCAATGCCACTTCCACGCGGGAAAAAATATCAGTCAAAAGCAGCCCCATGGACCCGGCAATGAAAGCGGAGCGGCGGGAGCGCCCGGCCAGGTAGCCGGTAATGCCCGCCAGGATGGCAAAAACATAAAGCGGGTCCAGAAAATAATTATAGGTGGGTTCCACCGGCAGAATTTTCATGGCGACATAAATGGCCGCGGCCGAGACCAGGGCCGCCACCACCGCCCTGGTTCTCTCCTTTGCCGTGCCTGCCCTGACAATAAGATAAACGGCCAGGACAAGAGGGATAATACCGCCGCCGATATTAATGGCAACATTATCGCTTAGAGGTATATCGGGTAAAAATCCTCCCACCACCATTGCCCCGACAAAAAGGAGTGCCGCCCGGTCCGACAGCCGCAGCCTGTCCAGGACACGCTGGGCCGCCCCCAGGTAAATGATGATAGCCACAGCCACCAAAATTATCATCCCAATGGTCATAAAACCTGCACCTCCGTCAAAGATGGCTCAAATCTATAGATAGAGTTCACAGAAAGCAAGGAATTTATGCCATTACGGGTCCGCCCGGCATTGCCCGAACTTATTCATAAAAAAGGCTCTAAAATAAATGTTGGGGTGGACAGGAAAATAAAATGCATTTGGTCGAATACCTGTAGTCGCCAAACTACCCTCAAAGAGGAGGTATTCTTCCAAATGCATTCTCAGTTTATCAAAAACCTGCTTCTTTTAAAAGACGTATTAGTGGACAATGTTTGCCATTTTGAAAATCACTGTGAAGTACATATCAGCCTACCCATAAGGCCCCATATATGTCCCCGCTGCGGTTGTATTACTAAAAAAGTACATGATTACAGAAAACAGAAGATTAAAGATATTCCTGTCTTAAATAAACCACTGTGTTTAGTCTACCGAAAACGGCGCTACAAATGTGAGAAATGCCGAAAAAACTTTTATGAAAATGTTGATTTTGTCGGACGTTACCAACGAATGACTTTACGGCTTATCGAAACTATCATTGAACGGCTCCGTTCTAACTACAGCATGCGTTCAATAGCCAAGGATTATGGCCTATCACCATGTACCATTACTAGAATATTTGATTGTCTGTCATACAAACTTACTAAGTTACCAGAGGTTTTCTCCATAGATGAATTTAAAGGTACTACTGATAAAGGTAAATATCATTGTGTATTAGTTGACCCCACTAAATCCAGTGTACTCGATGTTCTTGACAGTCGCAGCCTGGAATTTCTGCTTAGCTACTTCCGTAAATTTCCCGACCCAGATAAGGTCAAGTATGTGGTTATCGACATGTGGGCTCCCTATAAACTGGCCGTTCAACAGGCCTTCCCCAGGGCGCAAATAATAATTGACCGTTTCCATTACGTGAGAAATTGCAACTGGGCTATTGATAAGGTGCGTAAACGTATCCAACAAAACTTGCCTTATGAAAAAGCTAAATTCTTAAAACACAGCAAAAAGTTGCTTTTATCCAGACCTCATAATCTGGATCATGATGGCAAAATTAGATTGGCTAATGTTCTTTTAATCCATGAGGATATTAGGCTTGCCTATATTCTCAAGGAAAAGTTTATGGATTTTGTTAATTCCAGCAGTTCTAGTGAAGCTGAGGTAAAACTTTCTCAATGGTTGGAACTGGTCAAACAATATAAGATTAGGGAATTTTCTTATCTTGCTAGAACCATTCTCAACTGGAAACAAGAGATCTTGAATTCCTTTGATGTTCCTTATACTAATGGCTGTATTGAAGGTTTCAACAATAAAATCAAAGTTATTAAACGTAATGCCTTTGGTTTTAGAAACTTTAGCCGCTTCCGAACCAGAATCCTTCATTGCTGTTCATAAAATTGAGGTGACAGGTATCGTTCAAATACCTGTCACCCCAACATTTGACATAGAACCATAAAAAAAAGCCCATACGGGCTTTGGGAAAAAGCGGCGGCCGTATCCTTTGCGGCCGCCGCCCTTTTATTTTTTATCTTGTCAGCCGGCGTGCATCCATCCATTCCCGCACAAGTCCTGTTAAAACCAGGGGCGCCTGCTTGAGCTGCGGGACGGAAGTGCAGCCTGTCAGCAGCATGACTATTTTCAACTCCTCCAGCAACTGCCCAAGGCGCACCAACAAAGCCTCCCTGCCTTCCCCAAGCAGGACCTTGACGGCAAGACCTGCCACAGCCACGGCATTTGCTCCCAGGGCAACGGCTTTGGCCGCCAAAAGCCCCGTGTTAATGCCGCCGGAGGCAATCAGGTCTAGCTCCGGCGCTCCGTTTTTCGCCTCAAGGATGGCCAGGGGAGTGGGAATCCCCCACTGCAGGAGGTCGTCACTGACTTTTTTCTGCGAGCGCCTGCTTTCAATCTCCAGAAAGTTGGTTCCGCCCCTGCCGCCCACGTCAATGGCCGCCGCACCCAGTTCCTGAATGATGGCGGCTTGCTCCCGGGCGATGCCGCAGCCTGTTTCCTTGACAATGACGGGGACGGAAACCTTGCGGACAATGTCGGCCAGGCGCTTCCGCCGGCCGCGAAAATCCCTGTCCCCCTCTTTCATCAGCAGTTCCTGGCCCGCATTGAGATGAACCTGGAGAGCGTCCGCTTCCACCATTTCCACCGCCCGCTGCGCCTGGTCGGCGTCCACGTCGGCACCCACATTGGCAAAGACCACGCCTTTGGGATTTACCCGGCGAACAACCGTATATGTTCCGCTGTACGCCGGATTTTCCAGTGCCGCCGTCTGGGAGCCGACCGCCATGGCTAGGCCCAGGGTCCGCGCCGCTTCCGCCAGGCCGCGGTTGATTTCTTCCGCCTCCTCCACCCCGCCGGTAATGGCATTAAGCAGCAATGGGCAGGGCAGTTTCAGGCCGGCTATGGTGGTGGACAGGTCCAAAGCATCATAAGCAGTCTCCGGCAGGCAGTTATGGATAAAGTGAACATCCTGAAAATCGGCACATGTCAGTTCATCGCTGACAGCATGCAGCAAATGCTCCCGTTTCCTTTCCTGCCGGCTCATGGCTATTTATCCCTGTTAAAGAGATCCCCGAAAACATCACCCAGTGTCACACCTGTACCGCTGTCCTGTGTTTGCGGCTGCGGGTGATGTTCACGCTTCGGTCGCGGAGCGGCTTCGCGCATGCTCAGGCTGACCCGTTTGGCTTCCGGGTTGATGTCAAGAATTTTAACTTTTACCACATCCCCCTGCTTCACCACGTCGGTTGTTTGTTTGACATGATAGTTGGCCAGCTGGGAAATATGGACAAGACCTTCCACACCGGGAATCAGCTCCACAAAAGCGCCGAAATCAACCGTCCTGGTCACTTTGCCCTCAACAACGTCGCCGACTTTATACTGCTTGTCAATCTGTGTCCAGGGATCTGGCTGTGCCTGGCGCAGGGAAAGGCCGATCCGTTCACGCTCGGGAATAACTTCCGTGACTTTGACTTCCACTTCGTCTCCCACATGCAGCACATCGCCCGGCGTGTCAATACGCTGCCAGGAGATTTCGGAGATGTGAACCAGGCCGTCGATGCCGCCCACGTCAACAAAAGCGCCGAAGTTGGTCAGGCGTTTTACCGTTCCCCGGATAATCTGCCCCGGCTGCAGCGAATGGAGCACTTCCTGCTTCCTCTTTTCCGCTTCCTCCTCCAGGACCTGCTTGCGGGAAAGAATCAGCTTCTCCCTTTCCTTGCGCATCTCAATTATTTTAAAGCTGACTTCCTGGTTGAGAAACTCGCTGAAATCCGGGATATATCGGATATCCACCAGTGAACCGGGCATAAAACCTTCATAACCGTACCCAAGGTCAACAACCATGCCGGCCGGAACAGTTTCTTTCACCACGCCTGTCAGGACCTTGCCTTCATTGAAAGCAGCTTCCAGCTCCGCCCATCTTTGCTTGCGCATCAGTTTTTTACGGGAAAGGAGCACCCTGCCTTCCTGTTCATCAATGTCCTTGATGGTAACATCAATTTCCTGTCCCGGTTGCAGAACGGCAGAAACAGGCTGGCCGGCAGCCAATATAAGTTCCTGGCGGGGAAGCACTCCCTCGCTCTTATAGCCGATATCAATTAATGCTTCATCGTCAGACACCTGTACCACAGTGCCTTTCACCACATCCCCCTTGGCAAAGTCTTTCATTGCCTGATCCATGGGAACTTCTTCCGCCGCAGTAGCTTCTTCTGCCGCAGGAGCTTCTTCCACTGCGGGAACCTCTTCCGCAGGGACCTCCTCCACCGTCTGTTCCGTTACTTCCACTTTGTTTTCGTTTTCCATCTTGCCAATAACCTCCTTTATCAACCAGTCGGGAGTTGAAGCACCGGCAGTAATCCCGACTGTCCTCACCCCTTGCAGTTGCGCGGTGTCCAGTTCAGACGCTGCAGCAATTTCAATTGTTCTGGCTCCGGCAGCCCGGCAAATTTCCCCCAATTTGCGGGTATTGCTGCTGCTTTTGGAGCCAATGACAATCATTACATCTGCAACCTGTGCCAGTTCGCGGGCAGCATCCTGCCGCGCGGCCGTCGCTTTACAAATGGTATTGTATATATTCACTACCGGTACTACCCTTTTTAGCTTCTCCACTATTTCTTCCAGAATACTTACCTGCTGCGTTGTCTGCGCCACAACTGCCACGGGGCGGCTGCGGTCAAGAGAGTGCAGTTTGGCAAGTTCACCGGAATTTTGGAGGACCAGCGGCCTGTCACGGCCCCAGCCCAGGACACCCTGAATCTCCGGGTGCCTGCTGTCACCGACAATAACCACCTGCCTGCCTTCGCGGACAAGCTGCGCCACCAGCTGCTGCAATTTCTGCACAAAGGGGCAGGTGGCGTTGACGACGGTAAGATTTTTTTCCTCCGCCCGGGCAAAAACCTCCGGCCGTTCCCCATGGGAACGGATCAGCACAGTGGCACCGTCAGGCACAGCATCCAGGCTGTCAACAAAAATGACTCCTTCTTCTGCCAGCTTTTTGAGCAGGCTTTCGTTATGGGCAAGCGGCCCCAAGGCATAGACGGGGCCTTTGGCGGCAGCCGCTCGCGCCAGGCGGATAGCCTGCCTAACACCGCCGCAAAAGCCTGCATTTTTCGCTAAGATTATCTTCAGGGCATGCTCATCCTTTCTGCGACCGGTGCAGGCGAGCGATTTCTTCCATGATGTCGGCCGCCACTTCCTCCAGCTGTTCGCTTCTGCTTTTGCCGCCGTAATACTCCGGGAAAAGCAGCGGTTTGCCGATCATGACACGCAGCGGCCGCAATAACCTGTAAGGGCCGCAGATGGCCACCGGAATGACAGGCGCTTCGCTTTTCACGGCCAAAAGCCCGACTCCCCGCAGCGGGGGCAGCATTTCTTTCGTTTTACTGCGTGTCCCTTCCGGGAAGATGCCAATTCCCTGGCCGGAAGCCAGAATGGATAAGGCGGTTTTAATTGCCCGTCGGTCAGCCGCCTGGCGCCTGACGGGAAAAGCGTGGAGTCCTTTTACTATAATTCTTGACAAAGGCCGTTGAAAAAGTTCCTCTTTGGCCATAAAGCGGACGACACGTCCGGTGAGGCAGCCAAGCAGAATTGGATCCAGCCAGGATATATGATTGGCACAAAGAATAAAAGGACCTTCCTGCGGGATGTTCTCCCGTCCCTCAACCTGCCAGCGGAAAAAAACAGAAAAAATCAGCAGGAAAAGCCGCCGGACAAAGCGGTAAAACATCCTTTTCCCCTCCCGGTTACGGGCCTGCCGCGATGTTGACAATTGCGTCCACTACTTCCTCCACAGTCATGTTCGTTGTATCCAGATGCACGGCATCCTCGGCCGGACGCAGCGGAGAGCATTCCCGCTCCGAATCAATCTTATCGCGCGCAGTTATTTCGGCAATCATCTGTTTCAGGTCAAGCTTTTCGCCCTTGACCGCCAGTTCCTCCAGGCGGCGGCGTGCGCGCTCCTCCAGTGACGCCGTGAGGAAAATTTTCACTTCCGCATCCGGCATCACGTTGGTACCTATATCACGCCCGTCCATCACCACATTGCCGGCGCGGCCGATTTCTTTCTGCTTTTCTACCATCAGCCTCCGCACTTCCGGGCATTTGGCCACGAGAGAAACGTGGCGGTTCACTTCCGGTGTGCGAATGGCCTCGGTAACGTCTTCACCGTCCACATAAATAATATTTTCGCCGCCCCTGCCGCTTTTGACCGCCAGATCAAGGGATGCGGCAAGCTTCTCCAGTTCCTTGCCGTCGTGCAGGTTTACTTTCCGGCGCAAGGCGGCCAGAGTTACGGCACGATACATGGCGCCCGTATCAAGATAAGCCAGCCCAAGGCGCCTGGCAACGGCACGGGCAGCAGTGCTTTTGCCCGCCCCGGCCGGGCCGTCAATGGCAATCCTCAGTTTCATACACCCCTTACAAAAATAAACGACAAAAACAACACCCCTAGGTGTTGTCAGGAGTGAGGTCCTGCCGCAGCGAACGGGCTTCCCTCAAATAGATATGTTTTATCTCGGCCTGGCGCAGCTCTGTATTGGCAAGCATTAAGACCCGGATGCACTTTGGCAGTGCTCCGGGTACTGCAATCTCCACCGTATCAAACAACGGCACCTGCGTCCAGCCGAGCTCACGGGCGGCGGCAGCGGGGAAGGCAGCATTCAAATCGGGGGTCGCTGAAAAAATTATGCCGGCGATCTGTTCCGGTTTGATCTGATTGGCTTTTGCCATTTTTATGAGCAGTTCCCTTGTTGCCTGAAGAATTTCGGCAGCACTGTTTTCCGCCACGGTGATGGCACCACGGATCCCTCTCACAACGCAACGACCCACTACAACGTCCTCCCACCAAACTGCGCTTAACTTACATAATAGCTTATTCTTGGTTGTTTGGCAAGCCTTTCGCTTCTGCAATTTCCATAGAAATAAAGGAGATTGTTTCCGGCCTGCCAAAATACGTCACCCTTTTCCCCGCCGCGGGAGAAACAATCCCCACCGAAACTTCCGTAACTTCAACCACCACTTCTTTCTCCGGCATGCCGCCGTCCAGCTCCACCGCATCGCCGTCATGCACGTCAATCCGGACGGTGTCTTTGCCGGCAAAAGTGGCCACCGCTTCCCCGTTGACAAGAATCTTCAGGTCCTCCGCCGGTGCGCCGCTTACCACCCGCAGTTCCAGGTAACCGGTTTCCGTTACCGGCGGCCGGGTAACAACAGAAGTAGAAGCCTCCTCATCACCTGTTGCCACAGGCTCACCCTCCAGGCGGTCCGCCAGGCTTAAAATGCGCCGGAAAGACGGCCGGGCCAGAAGGACCTGGGCAAACAAAAGCAAAAGCAACAGCAGCACCGCACCCCGGACCAGCATTTTTTCAAAACCGCTCGTCCGCTCGCGAAACCAGCGCTCAAAATCCACTCCGCAGCCCTCCTCTATCACAGAGTATGTCAGGAGGTGCGCATTTTATGCCTCAAGGACTTTGGCGGCAGCGAAAATTCCGGCCACATACCCGGTGGAAAAAGCGGCTTGCAGGTTGTATCCGCCCGTATTGCCGTCCACGTCAATCACTTCACCGGCAAAAAACAGGCCGGGGATGATTTTCGACTCCATGGTAGCGGGGTTGATTTCTGTCGTGGCCACGCCCCCCGCCGTCACAATGGCTTCCGCCAGCGGCCTTGTCCCCGTGACTGTAAGCGTCAGGCCTGTTAGGACCGCTGCAAGCTGCCGGCGCTGCTCCTTTGTAATCTGGTTGACCGGCAACTCAGGCGGGATCTGTGCTAGCTGCACCACCGGCGCAATCATGCGCTTTGGCAGCAAATCATGCAGGCTGTTTTTAAACTGCTTGCGCCGGTATTTGGCAAAGTCCCGCTGCAGGCGGGCATCCAACTGCTCCTCCGCCAGGGCCGGTTTCAGGTTCAGCCGTATCTGCGTCAGCTGCCCCCGCTCCGCCGCCTGTGCCGCCTGGCGGCTGACGGTGAGAATAATGGGACCGCTTACGCCGTCATGGGTAAAAAGCATTTCTCCGAATTCTTCCGCCAGGCGGCGGCCGTCCGCCAAAAGAGTTGCAGTTACGTTTTTCAGCGTCAGGCCCGCCAGTTCATGCGCCCAGGTTTCCTTTGTCAAAAGCGGCACCAGGGCCGGACGGGGAGGAACGATGGTATGCCCGACCGCCGCCGCCAGCCGGTAGCCGTCACCGGTGGAACCGGTGGCGGGGTAGGAAGCGCCGCCTGTGGCAAGTATTACCGCTTCCGCCTCCAGGCGTTCACTGCCGCAGGCCGCCCCCAGTATACCTTTTTCGCCGGCAAGCAGGCCGGTAACGCGCCTGCCCCGCAGGATGCGCACACCCGCCTGCAGGCAAAATTTCTCCAGGGCTGCAACCAAATCTTTTGCCTGCTGCGAAGCTGGAAAAACACGGCCGCCCCGTTCCTCAACCGTCGGCACGCCCAGGCTGTGGAAAAAGCGGCACACATCATCATTGGTAAAACGGTAAAGGGGGCCGTACAGAAATGCGCCGTTGCCGGGATACTGGGCAATAAAATCTTCCAGGTCGGCCGTATTGGTCAGGTTGCCGCGGCCTTTGCCAGTCAGCGCCAGTTTCCTGCCCAGGCGGTCATTTTTCTCCAGCAGGGTAACGGATGCACCGTGCGCCGCCGCCTGGCCGGCCGCCATCATTCCGGCGGGGCCGCCGCCGATGACTAACACCTGCACAACCATTCCTCCAAGCTTATGATTCACAAAAGAAAAGCGGCCGTCGCCGCTTTCTCTCAGGCCATGTTTTATTCTGCCAAACGTTTAACTTTCTGCACCAGCTGGTTGTTTGCCTGTGTATGTATTTCAAAAAAGAGCTGTTCCATTTCCTGCAGCGACAGCTTTACTGCAGGCGGTTCAAGGATCAGGAGGCGGCGGAATTCTTCCCGCACGGCAAAACGGACCAGATAAGCAAGCGCGTCCGCCGTCACATCCAGTTCCAGCGGAGCATAGGCGACTTCATCCTCCAGGTCTTCATCATAAACGGTATAGATTTCCCCCAGGTCAATCCGCTCAATGAAAATCCCCTGCATAGGCACATTCCGCCAAAGCGCAGCCTGCTTGTCCCGCAATTCCTCGGCCGCTTCCTCGGTGCGTTTGCCGCCGAACAAAAACTTGGCAGGGCGTGCTTTCCCCCTGTAGTCAAAGCGAATCCTGGCCCGAATTTTCTGGGGCTTTTTTTCTTCCGTCTCTTCCGCCTGTTTCATTTCTTCCGGCGGCAGCTTCCTGTCAAAACCCGGTTTTATCATCTGGCTTCTCCGCCTCCATGCACACTTTCATGTTAGATTTTCCCGATTTATGAAAAAGTATTCGTGCCTTGCCGGGAAATTCCTGCTTCTTTGCCGGCGGCGGCGGAAAGCCCGTCCAGCTTCAGCCGCCCCTCCAGCCAGTCAACAAACTGGCGCGCCGTCCGGGGAGAACGGCTGTTTTGCCACTTTTCCCACCGCAACGCTTTCTGCCGCAGTTCTTCCCGCCCGATGCCAAGCCCCCGCCTTTGGGCCATGCTTTCCACAAGCTCCAGGTAGCGGGTCTGGTCCGGGGCGAGAAAAGTCACCGTCAGGCCGAATCGGTCCGCCAGGGACAGTTTTTCCTGCAGGGTGTCGGCAGCCCTGATTTCGTCATCATGTTCACCGGAGTGCAGTCCGGCGCGGTCGCTGAATTTTTCCCGGACGAGGTGGCGCCGGTTGGAGGTGGCATAAATAACCACGTGGGGCGGTCTGTATTCCAATCCTCCCTCCAGCACCGCTTTCAGGGCGGTGAAGCTTTCCCCCTGCTCGGTGAGGGACAGATCGTCCACAAAAAGAATAAACTTCTGCCTATAACCTTTTACTTCCCGCAAAATCAGCGGCAGGTCGGCCAGAGCCGCCTGCGGCACTTCTACCAGGCGCAGCCCCAGGTGTCCGTATTCATTGAGGAGGGCCTTCACCGTAGAGGACTTGCCCGTGCCGCGGTCGCCGTACAAGAGCAGATTGTTGGCCGGCAGCCCCTGTAAAAGCAGCAGCGTATTCTCCGCCACCACGCGCTTTTGCTCCTCATAACCGATTAAGTCGGCAAAACGGACCGGGTCAACAGTTTCAATCCCCTGCAAAGCGCCGCCCCGACCGCCTCCTTCCCAGCGGAAGCCCAAGTAGCGGGCAAATTTGCCTGAGCCATGACGCCGGTAAAAAGCGGCAAGCTGCGGCAGGCAGTCCGGCCACTTCCTGCAGCGGGCAAAAGCCGCCGCCACTTCCACCGCCGGGGGCAGGGCGGAAGGACTGCCGAGGCCGGGCCGCCATTCCGGCAGTGCCTGCAGGACGGCCGCCGCAGGCGCGGGGAGATCGGCATTCCCCAAAACAAAAGCTTTCA
>JAAYMN010000025.1 GCA_012521345.1 Bacillota bacterium | reverse complement strand
TTACTGGCTTTTTAACACTTTTGCCAAAGAATTTTTGCCCACTGCTAACTATGGACTGTTAGTGAAAATGCAAACCAAGGATCGTCCAAGGTTTGCATTTTCTAAGACTTTGTCTACAGTCTGAAAAAGCGCGCAGGCGCTTTTTTTGTTTTAATATGCATATTTAGACGGCTCTGGTAATTTTGCCGGCTTTTAAGCAGCGGGTGCAGACGTTTACCCTGCGCGGAGTACCGTTAATCAGAGCCTTGACTTTCTGCACATTTGCCTTCCAGAGTCTTTTCGTCTTAATGTTGGAGTGGCTGACAGCATGACCGGTTTCCGTTCCTTTGCCGCAAACTACGCATCTTCTGGCCAATTCTCACACCTCCTTGCTTAAAAGCGGTTTGCAGGAGTTAAAATGAGCATAATAAGCAAAAATCACTTTTTAAATTCTAACACAGGAAAGTGGCGGTTGCAAGTTAATATTTGGGCATGGCAGGAATTTTACCGCGGTTGATGGAATAACTATTCGTGAGCAAATGCGTTTTTTTGCTTGCAAAACCTGAAAATGTATGAGTAACGTATCCCGTGGAGTGCATAACAATGAAAATAACCAGAGAAATGACAATTTTTGAGATCATCCGTTCACATCCACAGGCTGCTGCTGTTTTTGAAGAATTTAACATGGCTTGTAGCGACTGTATGGCTGTGATAGACGACACACTGGAGCAGGGTGCACGGCAGCATGGTATTGATTTGGATCAGCTGTTAATCAGGCTAAACGCACTGTTTGCGCAGGAGGGGAAAGAATGACCAACAGGATTGCAACTGACCTCGGTGAAGTGGTCATTTCGGAAGAACTGATTGCCACCCTTGCCGGAGTGGCGGCCATTGAATGTTACGGCCTTGTAGGTATGTCGCCGCGGGCAAAGCTGAAGGACGGTATTGCGGAATTGTTGGGCAGGGACAACTTGAGCCGCGGCGTGGAGGTAACACAGGACGAAAACGGCCTGCGTGTCGATCTTTATATTATCGTTTCCTACGGGACAAAAATCCATGAGGTGGCGGCCAATGTCCAGGAAAAGGTCAAGTACACGCTGGAAAAACTGACCGGACTAAATGTAGCACAGGTAAATGTAAATGTTCAGGGTGTCAGGGTGACAGACAAATAGGAGGCTGAAGAATGGAGCAACTGAGCGGATCAGATCTAAAGGGGATGTTTATTGCCGGTGCACGCCTCCTGGAAAATAACAAGGAAATAATTAATACCATGAACACATTTCCTGTTCCGGACGGCGATACCGGTACAAATATGAGCCTGACAATGCGTTCGGCCCTGGCGGAAATGCAAAAAGTTTCTGTCGAGACGGCCGGCAGTGTGGGCTCGGCAATTGCCGGCGGCTCCCTCTTGGGAGCCAGGGGCAACTCGGGAGTGATCCTTTCCCAAATTTTTCGTGGTTTTGCCAAAAGCCTGGAAGGCAAGGAAAAAATAACGCCGCGTGAATTCGCCGCCGCTTTGCAAAGCGGCGCCCATACCGCGTATAAAGCAGTTATGCGCCCGGTGGAAGGTACCATGCTGACCATTGCCCGCGAAAGCGCCAAAGCGGCGCAGTTGGCTGCCGGCAGGGGATACGGGTTTTTACAGCTCATGGAAGAGGTAGTGCAGCATACGGAAAAAGTTTTGGCCAAAACACCCGATATGCTTCCCGTTTTAAAAGAAGCAGGCGTGGTGGACGCGGGCGGCCGGGGCCTGCTGGAAATTTACAGAGGCTTCCTGAAATACCTTAAGGGTGAAGAAATACCGCTGGAAATAAAAGAGGCGGAGGCACCGCCGCCCAAGCGGCCGCAGGACGTATTTCGCACCGAGGATATTGAATTCGGCTATTGCACGGAACTGGTGATCCGCGGCACGCAACTTGATCCGGAAAAAGTCAGGGAGGCCATCAGCCGACTGGGGGATTCGGTTTTGGCAGTCGGTGACAGCAGCGCGGTAAAAGTCCATATCCATACCAACAATCCCGGCCAGGTGCTTGAAAAGTGCATAGCTTTTGGTACACTGCACAACATTAAAGTGGATAACATGCGTGAGCAGCATGCAGACCTGCTTGCCCTGGGGGCGGAACAAAAACCGGAAGAGCCGGAAGAGGTCGACGGGCTGGCGGTAGTGGCTGTTTCCGCCGGTTCAGGGCTGGAAGAAATTTTTCAGAGTCTGGGCGTGGGGAAAGTCATTCAAGGCGGCCAGACAATGAACCCCAGCACTGAAGAAATTTTGTCCGCGGTCAAGAATGTGCCGCAGCGTGAAATCATTATCCTTCCTAACAATAAAAATATTATCATGGCAGCCAAGCAGGTGAGTGAACTTTGCGACAAAAAAATCCGGGTGGTGGAAACGCGCTCCATTCCCCAGGGAATTGCCGCCATGCTTGCCTTTTCCCCGGAAGCCGACCTGGCTGCCAATGTTGAAGCCATGGAGAAGGCACGGAGAAATGTCAAATCGGCGGCTGTTACCTATGCCGTCTGCGACAGCAAGGTAAACGGGCTGAAAATCCAGGTTAACGATATTATCGGCCTACTTGAAGACGATATCGTCACAGCCGGTCAGGATATTAACGCCACAGTCAAGACACTGCTGGCAAGAATGGTGGACGAGGAAGCGGAAGTTATCACTCTCTATGCCGGTGAAGCTGTGCCGGACGAGGCGGCCGCCGGCTTGCTGCAGGAACTGGAAAGCATCTATCCTGACCAGGATGTGGAACTGTATCCCGGAGGCCAACCTTTTTATTACTACCTTATTTCTGTGGAGTAATAATTAGAGAGTAAGGGCATTAGAAAGGATGTTGCCTTTGACAGTAAAAATAATTACCGACAGCACTGCCGATCTGCCGCTGGGGCTGGCCGACCAGCTTGGTATTACGGTGGTGCCGCTGAAAGTCCATTTTGGCGATGATGAATATTTGGACTGGATTGACCTGGGTCCTGACGCATTCTATACCAAACTGGCGGAGCGGAAGGTACTGCCGCGGACATCGCAGCCTGCACCGGCTGATTTTGAAGCTGTGTACAAAATGGCTGCCGCAGAACAGAAAAGCATTATCTCCATTCACCTTTCAGCGGAATTGAGCGGCACATACCAGTCCGCCGTGCTTGCCAGAAACTCGCTGCCGGAGTTCGATATAACAGTGGTGGACTCCCGCTTGGCCAGTATGGCGTTCGGCATTGTGGTGCTGGAAGCGGCCCGGGCGGCGCGTGCCGGTCGCAGTAAAGAAGAAATCCTGGCACAGATCAACCGGCAGCTGGCACGGGTCCGGGTGTATTTTGCCGTGGGTACGCTGGAATTCCTGCAGCGCAACGGGCGCATCGGCAAGGCGGCAGCCTGGGTTGGCGGGCTGTTAAATGTCAAGCCGCTTTTAACATTAAAAGACGGCATAGTTGTTCCCAAGGAAAAGGTCAGAGGCAAGGCAAAGGCAATGGAACGCCTGCTGGAGTTGGTACAGGAAGAAGCGGATGGACCGGTTGGCGGCAAAGCGGTTGTGTTGCACGGCAATGAGCCGGAAAGAGCAGGTGAGTTGACGGAAAAGCTGCAGCAGCGTTACAACTTTTCCGAAGTTATAGTTTCTTCCATCGGCGCCGTGATTGGAACCCATGCCGGGCCGGGAGTGCTTGCCGTCTGTGTACTGCAGGAAGATGTATAAATAATAAAAAAAATGCTGACGTTAATACCTGGGAAACAATCCCAGGTATTTTATTTTGCTTTTGTGAGAAGTTATAGATTTTCAGGAAAACAATACTAGTATACGGGCATTGTCACGAGACATACTAAAGACACAAACAAAAGGAGGTGAAGATTTATGGCAACAAATAAAGTCAATCAAACAGGCCGGAACCGTGTGCTGGTCAGCGGTGCCGAGCAGGCATTGAACAAATTCAAATACGAAATCGCCAGCGAGCTGGGCCTTGATTACAACGGCGACAAAGGGAACCTGACCTCCCGGCAGAACGGTTATGTCGGCGGCGAAATGGTTCGCAGGATGATTGCCCAGGCCGAATCTCAAATGGCTGGCGGTGCTACCCCGCAAGTCTAGCGACTAAAAGTCCATTTCCATATATTAAGCGGAAGGTACATAAATACTTTCCGCTTTTTTTGTCAGCACAAGAAAAGCATGGTAAGATAAATTTAACCGGGCGAAAAAAAGGCCCTTCGGGCGGGGAGTCCCGAAGGGTGGGAGAGGAGAAACCGGAGGAAGAGCTTATGGGGAATATGTTGTACTCCTAGTATGGACGCAACTAAGCAGGGATATACATTTAAAATGTAGGTAATTTATGGCAATCGGAGGTGCATGCGAGATGCGCATTATCGCCGGAGCGGCCAAAGGACGGCGGCTGAAAACGCGCAAAGGAACGGAGACGCGCCCCACCGCCGACATGGTTAAAGAATCTTTATTTAATATCATAGGTGAAAAAATGCCAGGAGCACGTTTTCTTGACCTTTTTGCCGGCAACGGCGGGGTGGGGCTGGAAGCGTTGAGTCGCGGCGCCGCTTTTTGCCTTTTCATTGAAAAAAATGCCCAATGTGTTAAAATTATTAAGGATAATCTGCAGTTGTGCGGGCTGAACCATTTGGCAGAAGTAAGACGGGGAGAGCTTCCGGCCGCACTAAACGGCATTCAGCTGCAGTTTGATATAATTTTTTTGGATCCGCCCTATCACAGTCCTGCTTTAAAAACAACGGTGGGAAAAATCTCACAGCTGCACCTGCTTGCGCCGGAGGGGCTTTTAATTGCGGAACACCACATGCGGGACAATGACTGGTTCCCAAAGACAGATTGGCGGCTTGTGCGCGAGAAAAGATACGGAGAAACCGTGCTGGCTTTTCTTGTACCGGCCGCTGCTTTTGCAGGTAAAAGGGAGTGAAAAAATGACTGTCGCAATTTATCCCGGGAGTTTTGACCCGCCCACCAACGGCCACCTGGATATTATCGGGCGGGCCGGCTGCATTTTCAGCAAGGTAATCGTGGCTGTCCTGGAAAACCGGCGCAAGACACCGCTTTTTACCGTGGATGAACGCGTAATGATGCTGAAGCGGATAACGGCACCATATCAAAATGTGGAAATCGATTCTTTCCGGGGGCTTTTGGTGGATTATGCCAGGATGAAGAATGCTGCTGTACTGATTAAGGGCCTGCGGAGCACGGGCGACTTTGAGTATGAGCTGCAGATGGCTCTGGTGAACCGCAAGCTGGCACCGCAGGTGGAAACGCTTTTTATGATTACAAATAACGATTATTCATATCTCTCCAGCAGTATTGTCAAGGAGATCGCCGCTTATGGCGGGGACATTTCCGCCATGGTGCCAATGGAAATCCGCGATCTGGTCTTGCAGAGAATCAGGGCTAACGGCGAAAAACAGCAATTTTAAAACCGCGGTAAAGATGCAGGGCAATGCCCAGAATAAACAGGGCGGCAATTGACAGGAGGAAGAGCCGGCCCATGAAGACCAGGCGGGCAAAATGTACCATTCCTCCTGCCTGCTGCAGGCGGGCAAAAGCGGAGAGGACCAGTGGGAAAACAGCCAGCGGCCCCATGAAAAGCCATGTGTAAAGGGCGGCAAATGCGGCATGCAAAAGACGGGCAAAAAAGTAAGGTGCGGGGCTTAAATCCGTGTCGCTGATGATGCTGGCCACTTGGCCATAAACCGACAAGCCGCTCCAGGCGATAATGCCTCCCACCACCATCACTTTTTGCATCAGGGGGGCCGCCGCCTGCCCTGCCAGTTCGCAGCCCAGATCAATTTCAAAAATGCCGCTGATAATAGCGGGGATCAGGCTGCTGTCCAGTCCCAGCGGACCCAGAGCCGCCATCAGCCCCTTTCCTAAAAAGCCGACGACGCCGGCTATTGTCAGCATGCGGATCAGGACGGAAAAAAGGATAATAAAACCGCCGATCAAAAGCAGGCTGTTTATGGCATTGCGGATGGCATCCCCCATCAGCTGTCCAATGGGACGGCCGTCTTTCTGCCTGGCGGCAGCCAGCGCCTGCAAAGCACGTCCCAGCATCTTGCCGTAACTTTGTTTTTCCCTGGTGACGGGCTTGTTTCTGCCGTAAAAACGCAGGAAGAAACCTGTGGTAATACTGGAGAGATAATGGGCCGCATTGATGACTAAACCCAGGTCGGGGCGACCCAGCATCCCCACGGCCACAGCTCCGGACATGAAAAGGGGATCAGCCGTATTGGTGAAACACATTAGGCGCTCCCCTTCAACTTTGCTTACCATTCCCTCCCGGCGGAGGCGCGCCGTCAGGATGGCGCCAATGGGAAAACCGGACGCAAGGCCCATGGCCAGCACAAAGGAACCGACACCGGGGACATTAAAAAGAGGCCGCATGAGCGGTTCAAGCAGCACGCCGAGAAAGTGGACCACACCAAGGCCCATCAGTATTTCCGAGCCAATAAAAAAGGGCAGCAGAGCCGGAAAAACGATATTCCACCAGATAGTCAGCCCCTTAACTGCGGAGGCAAACGCCTCCTCGGGGTATAGCACCATGGATACCGTGAGGGCAACTGCAACTGCCGCGGGGAGATATGTTCTCAGGGGACGCGCAAATAAGTGCCTGGTGTTCATGGCTCCTCCTGCGGTATAATTATTCGGTGAACAGTAATATATATAGTTAAAACTGCGGGAGTATGCCGCTTTTGGGAAGTGAGCGCTTGCTGGCGGGAAGAAAAAAAATCGGTTTGGCGCTGGGCGGAGGCTCTGCACGCGGGTTTGCCCATATCGGGGTGCTGAAGGTCCTGGAAGAAGCAGGCATTAGCCCGGAAATTGTGGCAGGCAGCAGTATGGGCGCCGTGGTCGGGGCTCTTTACAGTGCCGGAGTGCCGCTGCCCGTGCTGGAACGCCTTGCTGCTTACTCCAGGCGCAGTCTCTGGACGGACTGGACATTCCCGCGTATGGGATTCTTGGCCGGTGACAGGCTGGAGCAGCTCTTGCTTCTGCTCACACGTCGCAAAACTTTTCAGGAATTGAACAGGTGCTTTGCCGCTGTTGCCTGTGACCTGTGCAGCGGACAAAGAGTCGTCCTCCGGGACGGTGTGGTGGCGCGAGCTGTCAGGGCGTCCGCTGCCATTCCGGGGGTTTTCAGGCCGGTAGAGGACGAAGATAAGGTGCTTGTTGACGGCTCTGTCGTGGAGCGAGTACCGGCGCCGACGGCACGGGCACTAGGTGCGGACATGGTGATTGCCGTTGATGTGGGGCTTTACCTGACGAACCAGAAACCGCAACACCTTCTTGATGTGATCAGCCAGAGTCTGGATGTACTGCAGCGTGATTTATGCCGCTATACGCTGGTCGAGGCTGATATCATTATCCGCCCGCAGCTGGCGGAAATAGCTCCCGGGCATTTCCACCGGGCTGCGGAAGCAATCCGGGCCGGGGAAGAAGCGGCAAGGAAAGAACTGCCGCACATCAGGGAAATACTTTGCGGAAAGGAACACCATGCGCAAGTTACTTAAAGCCATTGCCGTTGTTGCTCTGGCAGCGGCATTACTATTTTCCCGTACGGGTTATTTTTTGGTGCGCCCTGGCTCGGCGGAAGATTTGTCCCGTATTGTTGCCGTGGAGCAAAAAGCGGGTGCAGACGCGGGCTCCTTTTACCTGGTTACCGTTACACAGCAGACCGCTTCGCCGCTAATGCTGTTTTTCGGAGCGCTTGACCCTATTGTGGATGTGCGGCGGAAAAGCAGCGTAGTACCCCCGGGCATGGATCTCAAGGAATACAATAATTTAATGGTGCGGTGGATGGAAGAAAGCCAAAACCTGGCTAAAGTTATTGCCTTGCGCGAGCTGGGCTACGAAGTCCCTATCACCAGTGACGGCGTCGAAGTGGTGCAGGTGGAAGAAGACAGCCCGGCGCAGGGCATTCTTTTCCCCGGCGATATCATTACCGCCGTTGACGGGAAAACGGTTTACCTCACAAATGAATTGATGGACATTGTCCAGTCCCGGCCAATTGGCGAGACTGTCCGCTTAAAGGTTGTCCGCAACGGGGAAGAACGGGAAGTTACCGTTCCCACCACACGGCACACGGAACTGCCGGACAAAGCGGCTATCCGTGTCCTGATCAAAACATTAAACTGGCAGCCGATCCTGCCTTTTCGGATTGAGATTGAGGTAGGGGAAATTTCCGGTCCTTCCGCCGGTCTCATGTTCGTGCTGGAAATATTAAACCAGCTTGATCCGCATGACCTGACAGCAGGGTATAAAATAGCCGGCACCGGTACGATTAATCTCCAGAGGGAGATAGGGCCCATTGGCGGCGTCCGGCAGAAAGTCAGGGCGGCGGAAAAGGAAAGGGCGGATTATTTCCTTGTCCCCCTGGAAAATTATGCGGAAGCAAAAACGGCAGTGCGCAGCATTACGCTGGTCCCGGTGGAGACGCTGGATGACGCCCTGCAATTTCTGCGCAGCCTGGAAAATAGGTAAAAAAAGCCGGATGAGCCGGAAGCCCGCGCAAGCGCAAATTGTTGACAATGAATTTATTCATCTATATAATAGGGTTTAGCGCAAGTGAGGTGCGTATTTTCCCGATGAAAATAGATGTAGCCGCGTTAAAAAACGCGCCTGGCAAACTGTTTGCCTACAGTTTCACCATTGCTCCCGGGTATTTGCAGACGGAAGGGGACACAACACTGCTGACGCCGCTTGCAGTGGACCTGGAAGCGATGTACTGTGAAGGGAAAGTAGTTGCCGGGGGAAGCTTGCGGGCAAAGGTCAAAATGACGTGCAGCCGCTGTTTACGGCAATTCTCATCGGACTTTTATGAAGAGTTCGAGGATGAAATCCCCCTGGAGCAGGAGACGGAAATAGACTTGGCAAGAGTAATCGCCGAGCTTTTTCTTACAGCCCTGCCGCTCAAGCCTTTATGCAAGGAAGGGTGCAGGGGGTTGTGTCCTGCCTGCGGTACCGATCTGAATGAAAAACAGTGTGACTGTCCGGCAGAAGATATGGACCCGCGTCTCGCAGTTTTGAAAAAGTTTTACGCGCAGAGTTAGCATGAGGAGGTGGAATTGGTGGCAGTACCAAAAAGAAAAACATCAAAACAGAGGAAACACAAGCGTAGGACACACTGGAAACTGACAGTTCCTGGCTTGGTCGCATGTCCGCAGTGTCACGAACCTAAACTGCCTCACCGTGTTTGTGTCCATTGCGGTTACTATAAAGGCGAAGAGGTTGTTGAAACAGAATAGCAAACAGCAACAATTACTCTCCTTTGGAAGGAGGGTTTTTGTTATCAAGGGAAGTTTCCCTTCAGGAAAGCCTGCCTGTGTTAATTATCACGAGTGAGGTGAGCGGAGTGATCAGAGCGGCGCTGGATGCCATGGGAGGAGACAATGCACCGGCTGAAATCATTGCAGGAGGACTGCTTGCCGTAAATGAACTGCCGGACCTGCAGCTTTTTCTTGTGGGTCCGCAGGACGTCCTGGAAAAACACCTTGCAGGCAAATCTTTTCCCGCCGAGCGGGTGAAAATGGTACATGCACCGGAAGTTATCGGCGCTGATGAGGCCCCGGTTTTGGCCGTCCGCAGGAAAAAAGATTCCTCCATGATGAAAGCAATCATGATGGTTCACGACGGCGAGGCGGATGTCATGCTTTCCGCCGGCAATACTGGCGCCCTGATGGCCGGCAGTTTGCTGATTACAGGGCGGCTGGAGGGAGTGGAGCGCCCCGCCCTGACAGTAGTCGCCCCCACTTTCCAGGGAGGCAATGTCGTTCTTTTGGACATGGGTGCCAATATGGACGCCAAGGCTGAACACCTGCTGCATTATGGCCTGATGGGCAAAATATATGCCCGCGAAGTTCTGGGAAAAAAGAACCCCAGTGTGGCCTTGCTGAATGTGGGGCAGGAAAGAATAAAAGGCAGCGAACAGGTCAAAAAAGCTTATTCCCTCATGCAGGATTACCTGCCCGGCTTTGCCGGAAATGTGGAAGCCCGCGAAGTGCTTTACGGCGCGGCTGATGTGGTAATCTGCGACGGTTTTGCCGGCAACATTATGCTGAAAGCAATAGAAGGGGTGGCGGCCGGTATTTTTGCCACTTTAAAGGAAGCTTTTACGGCAAGCGTTTTCACCAAGCTGGCGGCGGCAGTCCTTTTACCTGCCTTGAAAAAAGCCCGTGCCAAACTTGATTATGCCGAGTACGGCGGTGCACCCCTCCTGGGGGTTGCCGGTGCCTGCATTAAATGTCACGGTTCTTCCGAAGCACGTGCTATTCGCAGTGCCATTGTCACCCAGGCTTACCGCTATGTCCTCCATGATGTCGGCGGCCAGATCAGGCAGGAAATGGCCGGGCTTGCCAAAAGCCATGCTTAATAATCCCACTCTTACGCTTACAAGCTAAACTGTCACGGGACCGGTTGTGGTCGCAGGCGGCGGCTGAAAAGGCACTAAAATTTTTTTATTACGGTAATTGCATTTATTGTCGGCATTCAGTACTATCATAATGGGAGGAGGTGAGCATAATGGATATTTTTGAGAAAGTGAGAGGACTTATCTGCGAGCAATTAAACGCCGACGAGGCCGACATATCAATGGATACCACTTTCGAGGACCTGGATGCGGATTCCCTGGATATTGTGGAGCTGGTAATGGCTCTCGAGGAAGAATTCAATCTGGAAATCTCCGATGAAGATGTTGAAAGTATCAGGACTGTGGGAGATGTTGTGCGATACATAGAAGCCAACGTCTAAGGCGTTAGATAAAGAAGCCCTGCACCCGCGGGGCTTCTTTTAAAAAATAAGGGTTGCGTGCAAACAGGCATAAAGATTTGAGGCGCAAAAAATGGAAAAAGATCTTTCCGTACTACTTGCGGAGTGCCTGAAAATCTCTCCGCGGCAAAAAGAGCTTTATCTTACGGCACTGACTCATTCCTCCTATGCCCATGAGCATAACCTGGGCGGCAATGCCCATAACGAACGTCTGGAATTCTTGGGTGATGCCGTTCTGGAGCTGACAGTTTCGGAAATGCTGTATCACCGTTTCCCGCGGGTTCCCGAAGGGAAACTGACGCGATTCCGGGCCGGCTTGGTATGTGAGGAATCTCTTGTCCGGCTGGCCGAAAAACTGCAGCTAGGAGCGTACCTGCGCCTGGGCAGGGGGGAGGCTGCAAGCGGAGGGCGGCGGCGTCCTTCCCTTCTGGCCGATGCTTTGGAAGCGCTGCTTGGGGCAATTTATCTGGATCTTGGCTTTGCTGCGGTCCGCAAAGTTGTGGCAGAACTTTTTCAGCCCCTTTTCAACGAACTTGAAAACGGCAGCCTCCTCAATGACTACAAAACACTGCTGCAGGAGTATACGCAGGCAAAAATGGCGATGACTCCGGAGTACATAATTGTCAGGGAATCTGGGCCGGACCATGATAAAATTTTTGTGGCGCAGCTTTTGCTGGGTGGCAGGATCTACGGCGAAGGCAGCGGGCGTTCCAAAAAGGAGGCGGAACAGGAGGCGGCCAGGGCGGCATATGAGCGGCTGGTAAACAATAAATAACTGCCAACAACCGCTTTAGCGGCAGGAAAGTTATTTTACGGCAGCGAATATAAAATACGGTAACGGCGGACATTTGTCCTTGTTCAACCTGCTTGTGACCAAGCAGGTCTTTTTATAACGGCCGGCTGACGGTTTGCTTTGCGGGGAGGGGAACGCTTTGCACATTAAACGACTGGAGATGAGTGGTTTCAAATCTTTTGCCGATAAAACAGTTTTTACCCTGACACCGGGGATAACTGTCATTGTGGGGCCGAACGGCTGCGGGAAAAGCAATATTGCCGACGCTGTCCGCTGGGTTCTGGGAGAGCAGTCTGCACGCTACCTGCGCGGCCTGCGCATGGATGACATCATCTTTAACGGAACCACTCAGCGGAAGCCGTTAAGTTACGCGGAGGTTTCGGTTACCCTGGACAACACGGACGGCGCTCTGGGCCTTGATTACCAGGAAGTAACCGTTACCAGGCGCCTCTACCGCAGCGGAGAAAGTGAATACCTGCTGAACAGGCGGCCGTGCCGCCTCCGGGATATCCTGGAACTATTTATGGATACCGGCGTGGGCAGGGAAGCCTATTCCTTTATCGGACAGGGACGGATTGAGGAAATTATTGCCGCCAAACCGGAGGAAAGACGCCAGATTTTCGAGGAGGCGGCAGGGATTGCCAAATATAAAGCACGAAAAAGGGAAGCGCAGCGTCGCCTGGCGGAAACGGCGGAAAACCTGCTGCGTGTCGGCGATATCATTACCGAACTGAAAATGCAGCTGGAGCCGCTGCAAGCCCAGGCCAGGCAGGCGCAAAATTATCTTGCCTTCCGCGAGAAATTGAAGGCTTTGGAAGTGAATGTGCTTGTTGCGGAAGCGCAAAAACTGCTTGCCGGACGGGATGAGGCGGAAGCGAAAGCCAATGCGGCGGCCGATGAACTGCGCAGAAACCAGGCAGCGCTTAACCGGCTGGAAGCCGGCCTGGCTGAAAGGCAGCTGCATCTCGATGAAGTGCAGGAAGCGGCTGCCGCGGAAAGACAAGAATTGCAGCAACTTGCCGCAGAACTGGAAAAATTGCAGCGTCAGCTTGCCGTCCGGGCGGAAAAAAGCAGTAATGTGGAAAAGCAACTGGCAGAAGCACAGGCGGCTTTGCAGGAAATGGAATTGCAGGCAGAGCAGTTGACTGCGGAAAAGGAGCAGCTTGGCGCAAGGCAGTCCCGGTTGCATTCCCTGCTGGCTGCCGCGGAAGAGGAAATGGCTGCGGCGGAGGCCAAACTGCGGAACCTTGAAAATTCACCGGAGGAGCAGCGGGCAAGGGCTTTGCAGGAGGAACTGGCCAGGCAGCAGGAAGAAAGCCGCAGGCTGCAGTCTGTTTATGACAGGCTTGTGCTGGAAAAAATACAGCTGGAAGAGAAAAAGAACCTGGCCAATGCCAGGCAGGAAGAAAAACGGCGTGAAATGCAGGCTGTGCAGCGGGAGCTGGCGGCGCTCCGGGAAAAAGCCGGCTCGGAAAAAAGGCGCCTGCAGGAGTTAATGGAGCAAATGGCGGCGCAGAACAAGGAGCTTGCCGCACTCCGGGAATCCCGGGAGAAGTGTCAGCAAAAGCTGCAGGAGGCGCAGGAAAAACTGTCCGGCCTGCAAAACAGGCTGGCGGTGCTGCAGGAACTGGACACGGCCATGGCCGGCTACTACCAGGGCGTAAAAACAGTCCTGGCGGCGGGGAGAAAAATTTTGCCGGGCATCTACGGGACGGTAGCCGATGTGATAACTGTCCCGCCCCGTTATGTGACGGCGCTGGAAGCTGCCTTGGGACCAGCCCTGCAGCATCTGGTAGCGGAAAATGAAGAAGCCGCCAAAGCAGCCATTGCTTATTTAAAACGGACAAAAGGCGGGCGGGCGACTTTTTTGCCGCTTTCAGTCCTTTCCGCCCCGCCGCGGCGGCGGCTGCCAGAACTGGAGAAGCTAGCGGGGTATCTTGGCTGCGCCGCCGGAGCAGTAAAGGCGGATGCCAAATTCCAGCCGGCAGTGGAAGCACTGCTTTCCCGCATTCATCTGGTCAGCGACATGGACGCGGCGCTGGCGGCGGCACGCTTGCTTCAGTTCCGTGAACGGGTGGTTACCCTGGATGGCGATGTCATCCAGCCGGGCGGTGCCATGAGCGGCGGGTTTGCCAAAAAGGAAGGGGGCATCCTGGCACGGCGCAGGGAGAAGGCTGAGCTGCAGGTGCACACTGCAGAGGAGGCAAAAAAACTGCGTGCCTTGCAGGATGAAAACGCCCGGCTTCTCCGGCGACAGGCCGAACTGGAAGAGCAAGGCAAAGAAACAGAAAAGAGGCTGCAGCAGGCCGAGCTTGCCAGCAAGCTCGCCGAAAAGGATTTGGCCTACAGGCAAAAACAACTGGCCGCCCTGGAGGCTGAGGCTTCCGCTTTGACAGATGCCGTTGCCGTAGCCGCGCAAGAGCTGGCAAAGCAACAGGCTGCGCTGCAAGAGGCGGCGGAAAAACTCGCCCAAGCAGGAAAGGAAGAAAATGCTCTCAAGGTGGAACTGGCGCACCTGAGCGGGGTGCTTGCTGCCCGAGAGCAGGAAAAACGGGCTCTGCAGGCGCATTATACCGAATGCCGCGTCCGCCTGGCTTCATTGCGGCAGCAGGAAGAAAACCTGGAAACCGAAGCGGAGCGCTTGCGCCGCGAATCAGTGCGCCTGCAGGAAAAACGCGGCGTAAAACTGGCTGAAATCAGCAAAGCACGGGAAATGCTTGCTGAAATTGCCGCTCTGACGGAAGAGGACAGGCAGGCGGCCGCCGAGCTGAAAAAAAGTTACAACAAATATGCCGCGGGGTTGATGCAGCATGAAAACAGCATTAAACAACTGCAGACTGTCTTGCGGGAAGAAACGGAAAAACTTCGCGGCTTGGAAAAGTCGCTGACCGTCCTGGAGAGGAAAAAAAGCCGGCTGGAGCTGGAAAAAGAGAGGCTGGACAGTGAATTGCAGCTGATTCGCAACCGGCTGCAGGAAAGCTGGGAACTTGATTTCAGCATGGCGGAAAAAATGGCCCGGCCCGTGCCGGACCTGGCGGTGGCACAGGACAATATCCGCCGGCTGAAAATGGCCATTCAGGAACTGGGTACAGTCAACCTGGGCGCCATTGAGGAATATAAAAGAGTGGCGGAAAGGGTGGATTTTCTTACCGCCCAGAAGCAGGACCTGGAAGCAGGGGAAAAAGACCTGCTGTCCATTGTAGCCGAACTGGACAGCCGCATGGAAGAAAGATTCGCCTCCGCTTTCGCCGGCATAAACAACAGCTTCAATCAGGTTTTCCGGGATTTATTCGGCGGCGGGCGTGCACGGCTGCAACTGACCGACCCTGACAATCCTCTGGAAGCAGGCGTGGAAATTATAGCCCAGCCGCCGGGGAAAAAACTGCAGCATCTTTCCCTGCTTTCCGGCGGTGAGAAAGCACTTACCGCTATTGCCCTGTTTTTTGCTTTCCTGAAAGTGCGCCCCACACCTTTTTGTATCCTTGATGAAATTGAAACCGCCCTGGATGATGCCAATCTGGCCCGTTTCTGCAATTATCTAAAAAATTATGCGCAGCAGACACAGTTTATTCTTATTTCGCACCGGAAAAAAACCATGGAACAGGCTGATATCCTTTATGGCGTAACCATGGAAGAATCCGGTGTTTCCAAAATCATCTCCGTCCGCCTGAGAGATGACAAAAACAGCGCTGCAGCCGGCGCCTGACGTTTTGAGTCAGCCTGCGAAAAGAAACTGCAGGCGGTAGAAAGGATGAACAACATGGGATTTTTTAGCCAAATTAAAGCAGGTCTGCAAAAAACGCGCAACAGTCTGATGTCGCGCATGGAAGGCCTTCTTGCTCGCAATGCCTTTGATGACACTTTTTACGAAGAACTGGAGGAAATATTAATCGGAGCCGATGTAGGAGTGGAGACAACGCTGCTTCTGGTGGAGAAACTGCGCGCTAAGGTCCAGGAGGAAAGAGTCAGGGACGGGGACAGGGTAATGGGGCTTTTGAAAGAACTGATTCTGGAGATCCTGGGACGGGAAACGGCGCCCCTGCAGCTTGACGGTGCCAAGCCGGCGGTTATTTTGGTCCTGGGGGTAAACGGCGTGGGCAAAACTACGACTATCGGCAAACTGGCGGGGCAGTTCCGGGAGGAAAACAAAAAAGTGCTGCTGGCGGCAGGCGACACTTTCCGTGCCGCAGCCGGTGAACAGCTGCAAATCTGGGCGGAACGTTCCGGCAGCGAACTGGTAAAACACCAGCAAGGGGCCGATCCGGCCGCCGTTATTTTTGATGCTGTTTCCGCCGCCGTCTCCCGGGGCTACGATGTGGTGCTCTGCGATACGGCGGGGCGCTTGCATAACAAGGCCAATCTGATGGCGGAACTGAAAAAAATACATAAAGTGGTGGAAAAAGCGCTGCCCGGTGCCCCGCATGAAGTCCTGCTGGTGCTTGATGCTACCACCGGGCAGAATGCCCTGGCACAGGCACAGGTTTTTCATGAGGCGACACCTCTTACCGGTTTGGTGCTGACAAAACTGGACGGGACGGCAAAGGGCGGGATTGTGATTGCCATTGCCCAGAAGCTGCAGGTACCTGTCAAGTATGTAGGCGTGGGAGAAGGTATTGACGACCTCCTGCCTTTTAACCCGGCAGAATATGTGGAAGGGCTTTTTGCTGCACAGGCATAAGATGCAACGGTAAAAACAGCCTGTTTCGTGCTTGCAGTAAAACTTTTTTCCGTTTATACTTCTCTGTAAAGTATTTATACTTTACAGACATGTCAGGATGTGCTACAATGCTTGAGGACACCACGCGGGCCAATTTGCTTTATGATTTCTACAGCAGCCTGCTGACCGGACGGCAGCGGGAAATACTGGAGCTATACTACCAGCATGACTTAAGCTTGGCGGAGATTGCAGACAACACCGGTATTTCCAGGCAGGCGGTACATGATGTGGTAAAACGGGCTGTCCGGGCGCTGGAAAAAGCGGAAGAACGCCTCGGCCTGGCAGCCAGGTTTGCCGCCCAGGAAAAAGATTTGCGCCGGCTGCAGCAACTGCTGTCAGGCAAAACGCTGACGGAGGAACAGCGCCTGGAAGCACTGCAGATTGTGGAGAGACTACTGGAATAAAGCGGGGAGGTTAAGCATGCTTTTTGCAAATTTATCCGCCAAGCTGCAGGACACTTTTAAACGCCTGCGCGGCAAGGGAAAACTGACGGAAAAAGATGTGGATGCCGCCCTGCGGGAAGTGCGCCTGGCCCTGCTGGAGGCGGATGTGAACTATAAAGTGGTCAAAGATTTTATTGCCGCCGTCAAGGAGCGTTCCCTGGGCAGTGATGTCATGGCCAGCCTGACACCGGGCCAAACGGTCGTCAAGATTGTCCATGAAGAATTAACCCGGCTGATGGGGGAACAGGCGACCAAGGTCACAAAAGCCAAAACTCCGCCCACAACAGTCATGCTGGTGGGCCTGCAGGGCTCAGGGAAAACCACTTCTGCGGCAAAACTGGCAAAACTGCTGAAAAAGGGCGGCGGCAGCCCGCTGCTGGTGGCGGCGGATATTTACCGGCCGGCGGCCGTTAAACAACTGCAGGTCCTGGGCGAGCAGATTGACGTCCCTGTCTTTCAGCTTGGCGGGCAGGACCCGGTGCAGATTGCCCGGGCGGCGCTGGAATTTGCCAGGAAGCACAATCATGATTACCTGCTGGTAGATACGGCGGGAAGACTGCATGTGGATGCGGAGCTGATGGAGGAGCTGGCCCGCATGCAGGACGCGCTGCAGCCGCAGGAGATTCTCCTGGTGGTGGATGCCATGACAGGCCAGGATGCCGTGACGGTGGCAAAAGCTTTTCAGGAGAAACTTGCGCTCTCGGGAGTGATTCTGACAAAACTGGACGGGGATACCCGCGGCGGGGCAGCCTTGTCTGTCCGGGCCGTTACAGGATGCCCTGTGAAATTTGCCGGCCTGGGGGAAAAAACGGATGCCTTTGAGCCGTTTTATCCAGACAGGATGGCCTCCCGCATTCTGGGCATGGGTGATGTGCTGACGCTGATTGAAAAAGCCCAGGCTGCCATTGACGAGGACAAGGCGCGGGAGATGGAGAAAAAACTGCGCAGGCAGCAGTTTACCCTGGAAGATTTCCTGGAACAGATGCAGCAGCTGCGCAAAATGGGACCACTCTCCCAGCTTGTGGAAATGCTGCCCGGGGTGGGCGGTCTGGGGAAGAAACTGAAAGGGCTGCAGGTGGATGAAAAGGAATTTAAAAAAGTGGAAGCCATTATTTTGTCCATGACCCCAAAAGAACGCCTCAATCCCTCCATTATAAATAGCAGCCGCCGAAGGCGCATTGCCGCCGGCAGCGGCACGCGTATTCAGGATGTCAACAACCTGCTGAAGCAGTTTGAAATGATGCAGAAAATGTTCAAGCAGTTCAGCAAGCTGGACAAGGGCAAGATGCGAGGCCAGGGCAGGTTTCCCTTTATGTAAATTTTTTTGCTTGCAGTAAGGAGGTGACAGGGATGGCAGTACGGATTCGGCTGAAAAGAGTGGGAGCAAAGAAGCGTCCTTTCTACCGCATTATAGTTGCCGATTCACGCTCACCGCGTGACGGAGCCTTTATTGACGAGCTCGGTTACTACAACCCGACCACGGAGCCCGTGACGCTCTCCATCAATGCGGAAAAAGCGCAAGCATGGCTGCAAAAAGGCGCACAGCCTTCCGACACGGTCAAAGCGCTGCTGGCAAAAGCCGGTATTGAAAAATAGTCAATGATCGGACGGTGACGATTGGGAATGAAAGAGTTGTTGCTGTTCATCGCCAAGGCTCTGGTGGACCATCCGGATGAAGTACGGGTAGAGCAGAGGGAGGATGACCGTGCCATTATCCTGGAACTGCATGTTGCGCCGGAAGACATGGGAAAAGTTATAGGCAAACAGGGACGGATCGCCAAGGCTATCCGGACAGTGATTAATGCAGCTTCCGCCGCGGAAAAGAAACGTGTGGTTGTGGAAATTGTCCAGTAGGCGGTGATCCGGTGGAACAGACGGCAGCCATTGGCAAAGTGGTGACAACGCACGGCATTAAAGGCGCCCTGAAAGTAATGCCGCTTTCTGACTTTCCCGAACGGATAAATGCCCTAAAACATGTTTTTGTGGAAAAGGGCGGCCGGGCTGTGCGCTACAATGTGCAGGATGCTTTTATCCACGGCCGGTTTTGGGTGGTTCACCTCGAAGGCGTGGACAGTCCGGAAGCGGCGGCAAAACTTGTGGGCTCGCTGCTGACAGTTCCCCTGTCCGAGCGGGTCAAACTGCCGCCTGACACGTATTACCTGGACCAGATTATCGGCCTTGACGTTTATACCACGGAAGGCGAGTACCTGGGCCGCGTGACGGAAATCCTGCAGACGGGCAGCAATGATGTCTATGTTGTCCGGCCGGAAGAAAAAGAGCAAAAGGAGCTTCTTCTTCCTGCCTTAAAGTCGGTCGTAAAAAATGTGGACTTGCAGGCAGGGCGTATGGAAGTGGATCTGCCCCGGGGGCTGAGATGAGTTGCGTATCGATATTTTAACCCTGTTTCCCGGCATGTTTGCCGCGCTGCGGGAAAGCATCACCGGGCGCGCTGCGGCGGCCGGGCATGTACAGATTGTGGTGACCGACCTGCGGGAATATGCCCGCAATAAACACAGGAGTGTCGATGATTACCCGTACGGCGGCGGCCCGGGGATGGTCCTGCAGCCTGAACCGTTTTTCCTTGCCGTTGAGCACTTGCGCCGGGAAGATGCGCGCAGGGGAAAAGTAATCCTGCTTTCGCCGCAGGGCTCGCTTTTTACCCAGGAAAAGGCACGCAGCCTGGCCCGCGAAGACCGCCTGATTCTACTGTGCGGCCATTATGAAGGTGTGGATGAACGGGTCAGGGAAGCGCTGGCAGATGAAGAAATTTCGCTTGGTGATTTTATCCTCACCGGCGGCGAGATACCCGCCATGGCGATAACGGATGCCGTCGTCCGGCTGCTGCCGGGAGTCTTGCCCGCAGAGTCCGTGGCCGACGAGTCTTTTTCCGCCCAGCTGCTGGAATATCCTCAATATACACGGCCGGCAGAATTTCGCGGTATGGCGGTTCCGGAAGTGCTGCTTTCCGGGAATCATGCAGAAATTGCCAAGTGGCGGCGCCGGCAGTCTTTGCTGCGAACGCTTCTGCGGCGGCCAGAACTTTTGCAGCAGGCCGAGCTGAGCGAGGAGGAGAAAAGCTTTCTGCGTCGGGAGGCCGCAAGCAGGAAGCTGAATGTCTTGTTGTAAATACGGGATGCGTATGATATAATTTCTTTTGTTGTCAGGATGTTGCCAGGAAAGGAGGACACTGCGTGGATATTATCAGGCAAATTGAAGCAGAGCAAATGAAAAAGGATTTGCCGCTGCTTTCTCCCGGAGATACAGTACGTGTTCATTATAAGGTTGTGGAAGGTTCACGCGAACGGACGCAGGTTTTTGAAGGCATAGTCATTAAAAAGCAGGGCGGCGGCCTGCGTGAAACCTTTACCGTGCGCCGGGTCAGCTATGGTGTAGGCGTGGAGCGGACATTCCCGCTGCATTCCCCCAAAATCGAAAAGCTGGAAGTTGTCCGGCGCGGCGATGTGCGACGCGCCAAGCTGTATTACCTGCGGAAGCTTACCGGTAAGGCAGCCCGCATTAAAGAAAAGCGCAACTGAAAAAGTGGACTGTTTTACACAGTCCATTTTTTGCAGTGCGCTTCCAGTGAGAAGAGAAAGAAGGACCAGAAATGAGCGACCCGGTAAAAAGCGATTTTTGGGAATGGATAAAAACAATACTTGTTGCCGTAATCCTCACACTGGTAATCCGTGCCTTACTGGTGGAAGTTTTCCTGGTGCAGGGGGAATCAATGCTGCCTACCTTGCATGACAGGGAAAGGCTGCTGGTAAGCAAGGTACAGTATTATTTCCGCGAACCGCGCCAGGGTGAAATAGTAGTTTTTAAGGCCACGGAAGAGCGTGACTTTATCAAGCGCGTTATCGCCACGGCCGGTGATGAAATCTGGGTACAGAGCGACGGCGTTTATGTCAACGGGGAGAAACTGCAGGAAGATTATGTGCTGGAAAATGCCAGGGAACCGTTCGGGCCGGTGATAGTGCCGGAAAATACAGTTTTTGTCCTGGGGGACAATCGGAACAACAGCATGGACAGCCGGCACCCCAATGTAGGTTTTGTCGAATTGAAAAAAATCAAGGGCAAAGCCATGTTTGTTTTTTGGCCTTTAAGCGCCGCACGGCTAATTTCCCATCAGTGATATCGTGCCGGACGATTAAAAGTAAGGACGATCACAATGGAGATTCAATGGTATCCGGGCCAAATGGCCAAAGCCAAACGCCTGCTTAAAGAAAACTTAAAGCTGGTTGATGCGGTTGTCGAGGTGCTGGATGCCCGGACCCCTGCCTCAAGCCGCAATCCCGACATCCGTGATCTCATTGCGCAGCGGCCTGTTGTTGCCGTCCTGACCCATACTGATCTGGCCGATCCGCAGCGAACCAAGGAGTGGCTGGACGCCCTGCAGAAGGATTATGCCGGTGTTGCCGCCGTCAATGCCATGACCGGGGAAGGCATCAGGCCCTTGCTGCAGCTTTTAAAGTCTCTTCCGGCAAAGCGCAAATATGGCGGCAAGCTGCGCAAGCTTTTAATTGTGGGCATTCCCAATGTGGGGAAGTCCTCCCTGATTAACAGGCTGACAGGTCGCAATGCCGCTCAGACCGGAAACAAGCCGGGTGTAACAAGAGGGAAGCAATGGGTGAGGCTGCCGGGAGACTTGGAGCTTTTGGACACTCCCGGTATACTGTGGCCCAAAATAGAAAATGCCGGCCAGGCTTTCCGCCTGGCAGCCGTAGGGGCGGTCAAAGATACAATATATGATCCGGTGGAACTTGGCGCAGCCCTTGCTTGCTACTTGACGGCACATGTGCCGGAGACGCTGCCCAAACGTTACCGGATCAATCCTGGGGAAAAAGATCCGCACATCATTTTAACGGAAATCGGCAAAAGGAGCGGCTGCCTGCAAAGAGGAGGAGCTGTCGATCTGGATGCGGCCGCCCGCCTGCTGATCAACGATTTTCGGGCAGGACGCCTGGGACGTATTACACTGGAGACGGTGGAAAAACGGGGAGAAAATAATGACTACCTTCAGCAAAATGACGCTGAAAGAGATTGAGCGTTATCTGCAGACGCAGACAGCTGCACTGCAGCCGCAGGAATGGAAGCTTTTAGCCGCCGATGCGCGGGCAGGTGTAAAAAAGCTCCTCGCTCAGTACACAGCAAGACGGCAGGCAGAGAGAACGGAGCAGGAGCGGCTTTCCGCACTCCTGTGCTATGAACGGCAGTTACGGGAAAAAGGATATACATATATTGCCGGTGTGGATGAAGCCGGCCGCGGCCCTCTTGCCGGACCGGTGGTGGCGGCGGCAGTCATCCTGCCGCCGCATTTCCACTTGCCGGGACTGAATGATTCAAAACAGCTGACACCCGGAAAAAGGGAAAAGTTGTTTGCCGCCCTGCAGGAGACGGCGCTTGCCTGGTCCTGCGGCGTAGCCGCCGTGGAAGAAATAGATGAACTTAACATTTACCAGGCTACAAAGCTGGCGATGCTACGTGCCTTGCAGAAACTGTCCATAAAACCTGATTATGTCCTGCTGGACGGGATCAGCCTGCAGGAGTTGCCTTGCCCGCAGCAAAGAATCAACGGCGGCGACAGGCTTTCCGCCACCGTGGCTGCGGCGTCAATTATTGCCAAGGTTACACGGGACCGCTTAATGTGTGAAATGGATAAAAAGTATCCCGGTTACGGCTTTGCCAGCCACAAGGGCTACCCTACCAGGGAGCATCGCCGGGCCATTGCCAGGCTCGGCCCTTGTCCGCTCCACCGCCGTTCCTTTTTGCTATTGCCGGAAGGTGAAAAGCTGTGAAGAAGCTTGGTCGCCTGGGCGAAGAAAAGGCGGCGCAAGAACTGAGTAAGGCAGGCTATGAAATCATAGCTAAAAACTGGCGCTGCCGGTACGGGGAAATTGACCTGGTGGCAAAAGACGGCCCCGTTATAGTTTTTGTGGAAGTAAAAACAAGGATGACAGACAGCTGCGGTACTGCGGCCGAGGCGGTGGATAGCCGCAAGCAGAAAAAACTGCGCCTTTTGGCACGCCATTTTGTTTATGAGACCGGACTCACTGCTTCTGCCTACCGCTTTGATGTCGTTGCCGTGAACGGCAGGAACGATACTGTCAGGATTATAAAAAACGCTTTCTAAACCGGCAGGGAAGCTTTTTTTTTATGACTAAAATTTTTACCATCAGCTTTTGTCTGGGAGCTTATAAGAGCATTTGTCCACTTCTTTTTGGGCAGGCAGCCTGACAGCTTATCCTTTCAGTTAACCGGTTCTCAGAAAGAAAGACTGTCTTTGTGCAAGTTGACATAACATGTTACAATAAGCGGGACTTATTCCGCGGCTCCCGACCAGCAGAAGGGCCACATCGCACAGGGCAGAAGACCCGGCAACTGGAAGGAGGATGAGCGATGAATAAAAAAAGCTTGGTGATTTTTATCCTTTTGACTTTCATTGTAGCTTCCGGGGTTGTCTATGCACAAGCAGCCATTGATGCGGATGCAGCCGGTAAAGTTAAAGCGGGGGCAGCAAAAGAACTGGGGGCAAGAACTTTGCAAATCGGCGCTAAAGGCGAAGATGTGGCTGCCCTGCAAACTATCCTAAATGAACTTGGTTTCCGGGAAGGAGAAGTAGACGGAGTATTCGGGCCGCTGACGCACGGCGGCGTCCAGCGTTTTCAAGCTGCACACGGTCTGGAAAAGGACGGTAAAGTAGCAGGCAAAACAATGGAACTTTTGCTTGCACAGCAAAGGGAGGAAACCGCCACCATGGCGGCGGCTGAATTCAGCTTTACACCAGCGGAAATTGACCTTTTTGCCCGGCTTGTCCATGCCGAAGCAGGCGGTGAACCTTACTTGGGTCAGGTCGCAGTTGCCGCCACCGTCCTCAACCGTATACGCAGTCCCAAGTTTCCCGACACTTTGGGCGGTGTAATTTATCAGATTGAAAGCGGCAAATATCAATACAGCCCCGTCCTGGACGGGCGCATCAACCTGCCGGCGGGAAAATCCGCCCGCAAAGCGGTGCGCGAAGCCCTGAGCGGCACGGACCCGACAAGCGGGGCAACGGGGTTTTATAACCCGGCTAAAACGTCCAACTACTGGGTCCGTTCACGCCCTGTCAGCGTCCGCATCGGTTCCCACGTGTTCTTCTATTATTAAAGCGTTTTCTTCTATTATTATAGAATGAAACCCCCGATTTACAACTGCAGGCACACCCTTGTGCCTGCAGGCTTTTCAGCTGCAGCACATACCGGATTATTGCCGGCCAAATATCTACAGACGGGGATCTTGCAGCGATGCTTTTAAAAGTCAAGACTTCCATGCCAGCCGTAAGGTCTTGCCGTTGTAGGACTACAATACATCTTGGACACTAGGCTTTAAAAAAAGAATGCAAGATGAGGACAATTCGGTTATTGTTAAGTTACGACCACAAAACAGTACCGAAAGGAGTGCCTCATCCTGCATGAAC
>JAAYMN010000024.1 GCA_012521345.1 Bacillota bacterium | reverse complement strand
GTTCATGCAGGATGAGGCACTCCTTTCGGTACTGTTTTGTGGTCGTAACTTAACAATAACCGAATTGTCCTCATCTTGCATTCTTTTTTTAAAGCCTAGTGTCCAAGATGTATTGTAGTCCTACACTCTCGCTGACCGGCGCCCGCGGAAAGGGAAATTGCAAACTTGAGCAAAACAGTTTATGATAATGCAGTGAAAGCTTTTTTTTACCGCAAAGCAAAAAACAGTATCAAAGTCGGGGTGGTTTTATGGAAGGTTTGGCAGGAGAAGGGTGCGAAATTCCGGTCCGGGTGGAAGGAAGAAAGCCACTTGCTGAAATAGAAAAAAGCCTGGTAACAAAATTCAGGCGCTCCCTTTGGAGCAAGTTTACCAGGGCTGTCCGGGACTACCGATTGGTGCAGCCGGGGGACAAAATTGCGGTGGCCGTATCCGGTGGCAAGGACAGTATGCTGATGGCCAAGTTGTTTCAGGAGCTCAAGCGACACAAACAGGCTGACTTTGACCTGGAGTTTATCGCCATGGACCCCGGATACCATCCTCAGATCCGTGAGCTGCTTGTGGAAAACTGCACCTATTTGCAGATCCCTATCCGCCTTTTCCAATCTGATATTTTCCGCATTGCGGAAAAAATAGCCGGAGAGTATCCTTGCTATATGTGTGCCAGGATGCGCCGGGGTGCACTGTATGCCAAAGCCCAGGAACTGGGCTGCAACAAGCTGGCGCTGGGGCATCATTTTGATGATGTAATTGAAACTATAATGCTCAATATTCTTTGTGCCGGCACCTTTAAAACCATGCTGCCAAAACTGAAAGCGCAGCATTTCCCCGGGATGGAACTGATCCGGCCGCTGTATTACATAGATGAAGAAGCCATCATCCGCTACACTGAGTACAGCGGCATCTGGCCCCTTAATTGCGCCTGCATGGTGGCGGCCAAGAAAACAGGCAATAAACGTTACGAGGTAAAAAAACTGATCAAAGAATTGGCGGGTGATTTTCAGCAGGTGCGAAAATCCATTTTCCGCGCCGCCGAAAATGTCCAGCTTGACGCCGTTTTGGGCTGGAAGGCGAAAGGCGTCAGGCATCACTACCTGGATACATATGATGAAGAATAAAGAAAAGCCCGGCTTGCCGGACTTTTATTGCTTTAGGCCGTGGCTGTATCCCGGCGGCGTCCGTAGAGGACGCCGGCAATAAGAGTCATGGAATTGGGGCCGTTGTAATACGGCAGCCCGTTTTTCTTCATCAGCGACATGACATCAATACCGTAGGCTTCACAGGAAATAATGGCGTCCTTGGGATTCCTGCAGGGGTTGCCCGAGGCATAAGTGCATTCTGGACACAAGCGGCAGCCGCCCGCCCCTAGAACCAGGACGTCTTCCGTTTCTTCCAGGCGGCGTTTCAGCGCCACCAGCCGCTGCCCGAAATCGATGCCCCCTTCCTGCATGCCCCGCCAGTCAAAACTGTTTTGCAGTTTGTAGACGTGATATATGAGGATAAATTTGGTATACTGCCGGAATTTGCGGCTGCTTTCCTCAAGCGGGCCCACTGCAGGGGGGCAGGTCCAGTTTTTATTGTAGTTGCCGCAAGTATTCTGCTCGCACATTTGCCGCACTTCTTCCTTAATTTCAATGCTGTCCACGGGAATTTCCTTGTAATGGGAGAAAAATTCTCCGATGATGGCTGCTATTTCTGTCATCCAATCGCTCCCTATAGTTTATTGGCGCTGCAAATCAAATCTGTTGTTATATTTTAGAGGTGAATGGCTTTCCTGTCAAGGAAAAGGAAAAACCTGCAGCAGGGAATCCACTCAGGGCTGCAGAATGAATACAGAAGGCAAAAGAAACGGCTGGCAAGCGCCGATAAAAAGGAGGATAAAGGCATGGGAAAACCTGATCTGGCATTGGTGGAATGGCTGGAAGAAAAAGCTGTGGATATACGCAAACAATTGTGCGATATGACCTGCGCCATCGGCCACGCACACCTGGGAGGCTCGCTTTCTCTTTGTGATATAGCCGTGGCTCTCTACTATCATTTCCTGAATTATGACCCGAAAAATCCGAAAGCGCCGGACAGGGACAGGCTAATTTTAAGCAAGGGGCATTCCGGATGCCTTTTTTATAACATTTTTGCCGACCTTGGCATGTACAGCAAGGAATTTCTTTACAACGGCTACAACCGCATCGGAGGCAAATTCGGCCAGCACCCCAATCGCAAGTATATAGAAGGCTTCGAGGCATCCACGGGCTCGCTGGGACACGGCCTTTCCCTGGCCTGCGGCATTGCTTTCGCCGGCCGCATGGACAGGGCGCCATGGCGTGTTTACTGCATCACGGGGGACGGTGAACTGCAGGAAGGTTCCAACTGGGAGGCCATTATGTTTGCCGGCCATCAGCAATTCGGCAACCTGGTAGCCATTGTGGACAGGAATTACCTCCAGGGGAACGGCAGGACAGAGAATACCGTCCGCCTGGAACCGCTGGCTGACAAGTGGAGGGCTTTCGGTTGGGAAGTAATTGAAATTGCCGATGGCAATGATATGGAGCAAATCGTAGAAGTCTTTTCCAATCTGCCGCCTGTGGAACCGGTTGAACCGCGAAAACCGATTTGCATTATTGCCCATACAGTCAAAGGCAAGGGTATTGCTTTTATGGAGAATGAAGAAAAGTGGCATGCAGGCGGATTAAGTCCCGAAAAGAGAGATGAATGCCACCGCTTGATCGAACAGTCCAGAAAGAGAAGAAAGAGGTAAGGAGGCGAGGCGCATGGCTGAAAGTATAACTTGGGATTTTGGCGATATGCTGGCAAAGGAATCGGCGCGCAATCTTTTTATTTTAAAATTGCTGGAACTGGCGGAAACACACAAGGAAATTGTCTATATCTGCGCGGACGGAACACCGGCCGGAAGTAAACAGGACGAATTCCGCAAGCGTTTTCCCGAGCAGTTTATTGAGGTGGGCATTGCCGAGCCCAATGCGATCGGTATTGCCGCCGGCCTGGCACTGACCGGCAAGCTGCCTTATGTGAATGCTTTCGGTCCCTTCCTGTCCGTCCGGGCAACGGACCAGATCCATACCGACATGGCCTACAATGATGTGCCTGTGCGCGTGATTGGCACCCACGGCGGGCTTACTTCCGGCGGCGGCCCCACGCACTATACAGTCTGTGACTATGCCATTATGCGTTCCATCCCCAACATGACCATGGTGGCTCCGTCTGATGCCAACCAGTGCGTCAAACTGATTGAAGCGTCGCTTACCTACCCCGGTCCTATGTATATCCGTGTGGCCCGGGGGGAAGAGCCCCTGGTCTACAAAACTGACGACTATGTTTACGAGATTGGCAAAGGTATAGTTGCCTGGGAAGGCAAGGATGCCACCGTTATTGGCTGTGGCATCGGCGTTTATCACGGTCTGGTGGCAGCCCAGGAACTGGCTCGCGAGGGTATTGATGTGCGCGTCATAGACATGCATACCATCAAGCCGCTTGATGCTGAGCTCGTGGTGCAGGCGGCCAGGGAGACGGGCGTGATTGTGACCGTAGAAGACCATAATGTGCTTGGCGGTCTGGGGTCGGCCGTTGCCGAAGTGGTGCTGGAAGCCGGAGTCCCCTGCAAATTTAAGCGCCTGGGAATTCCTGACGTCTTTGCCGAACTGGGACAGCCGGAAGAATTGTATGCATATTACGGATATGACGGTGCAGGGGTCAAAGCGGTACTGAAACAGCTCCTGGCAAAATAAAGCCTTCAGTTGCAGGAAGGCGCCTCGTTTGCCATGCGGAGAAAGGTTCGGGTGTTGTCTGTCCGGAAAAGACAAATTGCGCGGCAAATGCAGAAAGGGAATGAGATGGCTGCACGAAAAAGCTTTGTCCATATTCTGGCGCCGTTGCTCATTGCTGTGGAGCAGGGCATTAAGCTGGTGATTAACAGCTACTATCTTGAGGCCAACCTGCCGCTGCTTGAGCCCTGGTTCTATTTCCGTCCCATGTTCAACCGGGACTATTCCTGGATTAACTCCCTGTTCCGGCTCGGGATCGGCAAAGGGCTGCACATCGTCTTTGTGCTCATTGTCCTGGCCATGATCTTTTGCCTTTACAGATATATAACAAAAAACATTGCCGGCTCAGCCCTGATCAGTATTACTTTTTCCCTGCTGTTTGCCGGCGGCATCTGTTCACTGCTTGACAAAGCCCTTTGGAATGGCAGCCTTGATTACATTTACTTCCGCGGCTTTTTTACCTTTGACCTGAAAGATGTTTTTATCAATACGGCACTGGGACTTTTTTTGCTCATGCTGGCAATTGACCACCAGGGACTGCGGACTAAACTGAAATAGACATGGCTGTGCTCTCATGTCATGGCAGCCTGCAGCGGCATGCCCGTCCCGGCAGCTTTTCTGCTGTCAGGACGGGCAGTTGTTTTTATATACAGGTTTTTACTGCAGGCAACATCCGGCGTCAAGCTGTTTTAGTTGCATGGGTAAAACAAGGCCGGAAAGTAAACAATAGTAAAAAGGTATGCAAGAAGGAGGTAGTAAATTGCCCCATACTGAATTTGACCGGCCTCCCCACCCGTATTGGCTTGATTTTGCTCCCCCAGCAACATACCCGTCCCTGACGGAGAACATTTCCGTGGATGTGGCCGTGGTAGGAGGCGGGATCGCGGGTATAACCTGTGCCCTGCTGCTGAAAGAAGCAGGTTTTAGTGTCGCCGTCCTGGAAGCGGACCGGGTCGGGCGGGGAGCTACAGGCCATACAACCGCCAAAATCACTTCCCAGCATGACATAATTTACACCAAAATCAGGCAAGCCCTGGGCGAGTCCCTGGCAAAACAGTATGCAGAAGCAAATGAAACGGCCATAAAAAAAATAGCGGAACTGATTGCAACCAAAAAGCTGGACTGTGATTTTAGCCGGCAAAATGCTTATCTTTTTACCGGGCGGGATGATTATGTACCCAAGCTTGAGGAAGAAGCAGCCCTGGCGTCCGCACTTGGCATCAAGGCATCGGTGACGGATAATCCCGGGTTGCCGTTTCCGGTAAAGGCTGCTCTCTGCTTTGAGGAGCAGGCCCAATTCCACCCCCTGAAGTATCTTTTTGCCCTGGCGGCAGAAATCCCGGGAGGAGGAAGTCATCTTTTCGAGCGGACACGCGTTATCAAACTGGAAGAGGGAGATAACTTCTGCCTGCATGCCGACGGTGGCGGGCGGGTAACAGCCGCAAAAGTAGTTTTGGCTACCCAGTATCCCTGCTACAATAAGGCCGGCCTGTATTTTTCCCGGATTTACGTGGAGCGCTCCTATGTGGTGGCAATCAGGGCAAAGGAACCGTATCCCGGCGGCATGTATATTTCAGCGGAAGAACCCGGCCGTTCGCTGCGCGCGACACCGGTGGACGGTGGCCAACTGGTACTGATTGGCGGCGAGCATCATAAAACAGGCCAGGGTCCTGACACCACCACCCATTACCGGAACTTGGCGGCTTTTGCCCGGGAAATTTATGCAGGCGCGGAAATCCGCTACCGCTGGTCAACGCAGGACTGCACCACAGTCGACCGTATTCCTTATGTTGGGCGCTTCCTGCCTGATTCACCTAACCTGTATTTGATTACCGGCTTTGCCAAATGGGGCATGACAAACAGCATGGCTGCCGCTCTCCTGATCCGGGACTTGCTGGTGAAAGGTGAAAGCCCCTGGCAGGATGTTTATGACCCTGCACGCAAGACAGCGGCTGCCGCGGCTAAAACCTTTTTGGTGGAAAACCTAAATGTGGCCAAGGAATTTATTGCCGGCAAACTGGCTTCCGCACCCTCCGTGGAAGACGTTCGCCCCGGTGAAGGCAAAAATGTCGTGTATCACGGGCAAAAAGCGGGTGCCTACAGGGATGAGGACGGGAAGCTCTACCTGGTTGACACAACCTGTACCCATCTCGGCTGTGAGCTTTCCTGGAATGCGGCGGAACGCACCTGGGACTGCCCCTGCCACGGTTCAAGATTTTCCTATACGGGAGAAATAATCACCGGCCCCGCGGTAGAGCCGCTCTCTTCCTTGAAGGAGCCTGCCAAAACATAAGGGTAAAAAAGCAGCCTTGCCAGAGCGGCAAGGCTGCTTTTGCCTTATGCGGCAATAATACTGGTTAGCATCAGTTTCATATACCGGACCAGGTAAGCCGACAAATCATACCCGCCGTCATGCTGACACCAGTCATAGACGGCGCCGCGGGCGGCAATGAACAAATAGCGGCTGATTTCCTCCGGAGTCAGGTCTGTGCGGATCTCGCCCGCACGCTGGCCCTGGTGAATGATTTCCTGCAGCACATTCTGCATGGGGCGGCCTTTGGTAAAGAACATGTTGTTCCGGGCATTAAAAAGATGCTTGACAAAGTCAACCCCGCTTCTCATGTTGTAGTCGCCGTAATACTTGAAGAAGTGCAGGATTTTATCGGTGGAATTGTCAAACTGCCGGATTTTGGCGGAAACAATCTGCAGGAAATAGTTGTCGGCTTCTTGGAAGATGGCACTGAGCACATCATATTTTGACTTGAAACAGTTGTAGAAGGAGCCGATGGAGACGCCGGCTTTATGGCATATTTCCTCAACGGTAATGTTGTCAAAACCTTTGCTCTGCATCAGCCGGACGGCTGTTTTGTAAATTATATCCTGGGTTTTCTTTGCCTGTAGTTGACGTTTGGTAAGTTTGGCTTCCATTTTTTACTCCATTAATTATTAATAATCCTTTACAGGTATTCATTATATCAATAATTGCCTTGGAAAGTAAAGTTGCAACCTGAAAAAAGCCGGGGATTGTCCTTGTGCGGCTGTGCCGCTGCGGGCACATCCCCGTATAGAACAGCAGCCCCCGCCGTATGGCGGGGGCTGTGTCTCCGGCTGGTAACAGTCATTCAGGTTCGACCTGCATGCCGTAGATATTTTCCGCTTCCACAGGCCGGCCGGTATATTCCAGCTCGGAGAGAGGCACTCTCATCCTGCGTTTCGTTCCGATGACAGAAACTTCCGCGCTTGTTTCAGATACACTTTCAATCCAGACGGGGACATCCTGATACTGGACTTCGATTTTCTCCGGGGCTCTCATTATTTGTTCTGCTGTTTGCCTGTCCATTGAATCCCTCCTCAAAGCTAGTATGCAACAATGACATGGGTTGCTATGCGGAAGAATGCCTGTCGGCAGAAATTCTTTTTCGCAAGAAAGAAAGGATTTGTCCGGCCTTGAAGCGAAACTGTCTTTAACATTTTGGGCGGCAGGCAAGTCCGGCCTGCAGTGCGGCCGGCAGCTGTCCCTACCGCTTTATCATTTTTTGCACCAGTTGCAATTACCTGAAAGGAGTGAGTAAAATGAGCAGTCTTGAACAGGCGCGTCTGGAAAGAATGCAAATCATGGATGATGTCATTAACAACCGTCAACCCAAACGTGTGCCTGTTTTGAGTGCGTGTTCAACCTGGGCTTATTATTACAAGGGCTATAAACCTTTGGACGGGCTTAACAGTGAGGAAATACTGGCAGAAGTGACTCGTGCCATTTATACGGATTTTTATTGGGATGTGGTGGATATCGGACCGGCAGTCGCCCACCATCCGGATCTATATGAGATCCTGGGGGGCGGCACGTTTACTTTTAACCAGGAGGGGCTGCACCAGACCAGGCCGGGGGCAGTCAATGTCATGCAGCCGGATGAATATCCGGAACTGATTAAAGACCCATACGGCTACATGCTTGAGTATATTCTGCCCAGAAGGTATGCCCTGTTTGCTCCTGATGTAGACTTCAGGACAAAATACGAGGGCATATTAAAAGTGTTTGCAGTCCGTGACCGGATAGCCAGGCAGATGAAAATTCATAATGATATTGCGGAGAAGGAATTCGGCTTGTTTAATGCGGTCAATGGCCTGCTTTTGGCTCCGGTTGATTTTATCCTGGATTACCTGCGCGACTTCAGCGGTATCATGCAGGATATCAAACGCCGTCCCGAGGCGGTGCGCGAGGCGGGAATGGCTCTCGTCCAGTATGCTTTGGACGGCGTGGCCAATATTAAGCCTGAGGCAGGCAAGACGCTGCTCATTCCCATGCACTTGCCGACCTTCCTTAATCCGCGGGATTTTGAAAAAGTGTACTGGCCTTCTTACAAGGCGCTGGTAGATGCGCTGGTGGAGAGGGGGCATATAGTCAAGTGCGCTTTTGAACGCAAGTATGAGCACCTCTTTGACTTCCTGCAGGAATTGCCGAAAAATAAAATTGTAGGTGTCTTTGAAGATGACGACATCCGGGTGGTAAAAAAGAAACTGGGAGACAGAATGGCGATTCAGGGCGGCCTTTCTACCCAGGCGCTGTATTATGCCAGCAAGGAAGAATGCCTGGATATTGTCAAAGGATTAATTGACGACCTTGCTCCGGGAGGAGGTTACATTTTCGGCACCAACAAGTCCATGATTCATGCCACAGACGGTAATCCGGAAAACCTGAAAGCCGTCAATGAATTTGTCCATGAGTACGGGGTTTACAGGTAAGGAGGTGCAGGCTGGTGGAAAACAATAATCGCGAAGTTTTAGAAAAAATTGCCAAGGAAGTGCTCGGGGCAAAGACCCCTGAAGAGGTAGAGAAAGCCGTAAAAATACTTATCAAGTCATTCATGTAATTGACAGGAGGCTGCAGCGGCCTCCTTTTTGGCAGCAGCGTAGAGGGCGCGGCAGCGCGGGAGCAAGCGCCCGCGGAATCAGAATTATACTCTAAAAGAAAAGATTTTCTCGCTACCCTAATATTTACACAATAATCAGATAATGATATACTTTTAGTATACAATGATTGCGGCGGGGGGCTTTACTGCCTGCTGCCGCAGCCTTGCATAATTCATACCCAAAAAGGGAGGTATGCAAATGTTTAATGCGGAACAATTGAAACAGGCAGTTGGCGAGCTGGATGAAGAGAAAGTATTGGCAATGCTGCGCGAATTTGTTGCCACCAATCCGTCTCAGGAAGAGGCTCAGCAGGCCGTGGCGGCCTGCCAGAGCGGTATGGCCATTGTGGGGGACTTGTTTGAAAAAGAAGAGTATTTTGTCGGCGACCTGATTTTTGCCGGGGAATTGCTTACCAACGCCATTGAGATTTTAAAACCGGTCCTAGGCAGTGCCAGTTCAAAAAAAATAGGCAAAATTGTTCTGGGAACAGTGGCCGGTGACTTGCATGACATTGGTAAAAATATCTTTAAGAGTATGGCAGAGGCTGCCGGTTTTGAAGTATTTGACCTTGGCATTGACCAGCCGCCCGCCAATTTCGTAAATAAAGTAAGGGAAGTAAAGCCTGAGATTGTGGGAATGAGTGGTGTCTTGACGCTGGCTTTGGAAGCAATGAAAGATACTGTGGATGCGCTGAAAGAAGCAGGTCTGCGTGATAGTATTAAAATTATCATCGGCGGGAATCCTGTAACCAAGGAAGCATGTGAGCAAATAGGTGCCGATGCCTTTACAACCAATGCGGCTGAAGGCGTTAAAATTTGTCAAGGGTGGGTGAAATAATGAGTGACGTAAAAGCATTAGCTGAAGAAAGAACGCAAATGCTGGTTGATGTTTTGGCGGGACGCATACCCAAGAGGGTCCCGGTCTGTCCTACCATTACCTATGAGTATGCTGTTGAATATACCGGCAACAGCTTGTTCGAAGCGTTTTGGCATATGGAGAATTTTGAAAAGATCAGCGATGTAATCTGCCGGGATTTTTATGTGGATCTTTTCCCCATGAACTATTTACGTTTTCCGGCACTTTACAAAACCCTCGGCGCAAGAAACTGGGTGCAGGGTTCCAACGGCTTCATGCAGCACCCGGAAGTAGTTGGGCTTCTTGAAGAAGAGTACGATGAATTTATTGAATCACCGTACGATTGCATCATGGAAAAGGTGCTGCCGAGGATCTATACCAACTTGAACACGGACCCGGTAACCCGGTCAATCGTACTTGCCAAAGCCTTCAAAATATTTAATGACGAGTTTGGCAATATTGGTGCGGTAACCGCCAAGTTAAGTGCAAAATACGGTCTTGCCAATGTCAACCTGTTTTCAGCGGCGCCTTCCGCTCCTTTCGATTTTGTGGCTGACCAACTGCGCGGCTTTAGAAACATCATGCTAGATATCCGCAGAATTCCGGAAAAAGTGGAAGCTGCGGTCAAAGCAGCGGCACCGCTTATGACAAAGATGGGTCTGCCCGCAGGGCCCACGCCTCCCAATACTGCCGTGTTTATACCGATGCATATGGGGCCGTTTATGAGAACAGCCGATTTTGAGCGCTTCTACTATCCTACATTTAAGGAAATGGTAGAAAACTTTGTCAAAGCGGGCCTGCATGTGCTTTTGTTTGTTGAACAGGATATGATGCGTTATCTTGACCACCTGAATGATTTGCCCGAAAACACAATTATGTGGTTTGAGCTTGGTGATCCGAAACTGGCCAAGGAAAAAGTCGGTAAAAAACACATAATTACCGGTTTCTATCCTGTTACCATGCTAAAGACAGGAACCGTGGAGCAGTGTGTCGACAAGGCCAAGGAAATACTGGACATTCTGGCTCCCGGCGGCAGATACTTCTTTAACTTTGACAAGGCCCCACTGACATTTGACACTGCCAAGCCCGAAAACCTGAAAGCCGTATTGGAATATGTGGCGCAGAATGCCAATTACTAAAAGGAGGGTCTGCGGTGATTGAATCCAAATACTACAAGACATGGGAACAATACATGGCGGAGCACCCTGAAATCAGCGAACGTGAAGAGAAGGCGATGTCCTCCAGAATGCAGACGTATGAAGAAATGATGTTCGGCTTTGTCATGTTTCTGCTGATCTAGCTCTGCTTTTTGGCATGGGATAAAATCACAGAAATACATAACGGCAGGACGGCTTCCGCAGCCGGACCTGCCGTTGTGTTCTTTTTCCGTCCCTAAGGAGGAAGGAGCCGATTCGAGCGAGAATTGTTATAACCTGTCCTACGGCAGCAAAAGCAAGAAAGGGGGATAAAATGGCGGAAAAAAAGGAGGCCAGGCTGCGTGAGCTGCTTGCCGGCTGTGACGGCGCTGTTATTGCCTTCTCCGGCGGTGTGGACAGCACCTACCTGGCAAAAGTGGCCCATGATGTTTTGGGGAATAAAGTATTAATGGTCACAGCCGCTTCACCCGCCCTCCCTGAAAATGAACTGCAGGCAGCGAAAAATATTGCCGCACGGTATGGCTTTCCGCACACCTGCATCAGGACAAATGAACTGGAAAATGAGCTGTATTGCAGCAACCCGCCGGACCGCTGCTACTATTGCAAACGGGAAATAATGGAGAAGATGTGGCAAATTGCCCGGGAGCATGGCTTTGACTGTGTTTTTGACGGTGCCAATGTGGATGATGCGGGCGATTTCCGGCCCGGAGCCCGGGCGGCAAAGGAACTGGGTGTCAGAAGCCCCTTGCAGGAAGCGGGGCTGACGAAAGAGGAGATCCGTTCTCTGTCGCAAAAGTACGGCCTGCTTACCTGGAACAAGCCTTCCTCAGCCTGCCTGGCGACCCGCATTCCTTACGGGGAACGCATTACGGCGGAAAAACTGGCCAGGGTTGGTGCGGCGGAAGCATACCTGCGCACACTTGGCATCGAACAAGTGCGTGTCAGGCAGCATCAGCAATTGGCCCGCATTGAAGTGCTGCCGGAAGATTTACCCGTTGTCCTGGGGCAAAAAGAGCAAATCACCGACCGCCTGAAAGCGCTTGGCTTTACTTATGTCACCGTGGATTTGCAGGGCTATCGGACCGGCAGTATGAATGAAGTTTGCACAAAAGGTGTTGATTGACAGCTCAGTGTATGAATGGTATATTGAAGTTAAGAGTAATACATGTATAGCCAAGGCCATTTGCCGTATATTTACAAAAATGAGTTGCATGATGTCTCTGAAATCGGAAAAACTTTTATACGAAAGGACAAAGCACCTGAATTAGAAATCAGGGAGATTATGCCTGCGGAGAGAGCGGCGATGGACCCGAAGGAAGCAAAGGAGGGTCATTTATGATTATCATCGGGGAAAAAATAAATGGAACCATTCCCAAGGTCGGCAAAGCCATTGCCGAAAAGGATGAAGCGTACATCCGCGATCTGGCAGTCAGGCAGGCTGAAGCCGGTGCACACTACATAGATGTTTGTGCCGGCACCGCACCTGAAGTGGAAGAAGAAACGCTGATCTGGCTGATGAATATTGTCCAGGATGCGGTTGATACCCCTCTCTGCATCGACAGTCCTAATGCCAGAATGATTGCCAAGGTTTTCAAATATGCCAAAAAGCCCGGCATCATCAATTCTGTTTCCGAAGAAGGGGACAAATGCGAAGTCATTTTCCCGCTGATTCAGGGGACGGAATGGGAAGTCATCGCCCTGACCTGTGACAACAGGGGAATCCCTTCCGATGTCCAGACCAGGGTAGAGATTGCCAAAAATATTGTGGAGAAAGCGGCCAAGTATGATATTTCACCGGAGAGAATCCATATTGACCCGCTCGTCATGGCTTTGTCGGCAGACAACAGCTCCTTCCTGAATTTTGTGGAGACTCTCAAACAGGTAAAAGCCATGTACCCGACGATTAAGGTTACATCCGGTCTGAGCAATATTTCTTTCAGCATGCCCCTGCGCAAGGAAATTAACCGTCACTTCTTTGCCCTTGCTATTTTTGCCGGCATGGATTCCGCCATCATGGATCCGCTGAACAGGGATATGATGACCACCTTGTTGGCAACGGAAGCGCTTCTAGGCCGTGACCGCTACTGTCGCAACTTTTCCAATGCCTACCGCAAAGGGAAAATTGGACCCAAACTGGAAGACAGAAAAAAATAAAGAAAAAAGGAGACTGGACAATGTTGGATTATAATGCCTTAACTAAAGCTGTTGGTGAACTGGATGAAGAACAAGTATTGCAGATGCTAAAAGACTTTATGGCGGCAAATCCCACAGAGGAAGAAGCGCAAAAGGCTGTTGCCGCCTGCCAGGCCGGGATGACTATAGTTGGCGACTTGTTTGAGCAGGGCGAATATTTTGTCGGCGACCTGATCTTTGCCGGTGAATTGCTGACCAATGCTATTGATGTCCTGAAGCCTGTCCTGGGCGGCGAAAGCTCTTCTACCATCGGGACAATCGTCCTTGGTACAGTGGCCGGCGACTTGCATGATATCGGGAAAAATATTTTTAAGAGCATGGCGGAAGCGGCAGGCTTCAAGGTGTATGATCTGGGGATCGACCAGCCCGCCGCCAACTTTGTGGCAAAGGTAAAAGAAGTCAATCCTGACATTGTCGGTATGAGCGGTGTGTTGACACTGGCCCTGGAAGCAATGAAAGATACTGTGGATGCCCTGAAAGCGGCAGGCCTGCGTGACAGCGTAAAAGTGATCATTGGTGGCAACCCTGTTACCAAGGAAGCCTGCGAGCAGATCGGCGCCGATGCCTTTACCACCAATGCGGCGGAAGGTGTAAAAATCTGTCAGGGATGGGTATAGGCGGCCTTCATGGCAAAACTGTTTGACAAGTATACCAGAGGGGTATATATTTATACTCAGCAGCATTCTCCCCCTAAAGACATCTTGACAGCTTGTTGAAATGCGCTCTGTGAATTAACGGATAAAAAGCCAAATAAAAAGGGGCTGCAGTGTTTTTATGTAGCCCCTTTATTTGCCTGCTTTTCCGGCTGCAGGAAAGTTTGGAGCGGAGGAATTTACATGACTGATAGTGTGGAGATAAAGGAAGCGATTATAAATGCAGTTGCCGAACTGGATGAAGATGAAGTCATCCGGCTTGCTGAAAAAGCACTGCGGGAGGGCGTTTTGCCAGAAGAGCTTTTGTCGACAGTCAATCAAGGCATGTTGATTGTCGGACAGCGTTATGAAGAAAAAATATATTTTATTGCCGACTTGATCATGGCAGGCGTTATTTTTAAAGAAGTCCTTGGTCTGAAGCAGATGCAGGAACTTTTTCACAGCAAAAATAAAAAGAAGATTGGCAAAATTGTTCTTGGTACCGTCCGCGGTGATCTGCATGATATTGGCAAGGACATTTTCCGCGGATTTGCGGAAACCAACAGTTTTGAAGTTATTGACATTGGCGTAGATGTGCCCAAGGAAGTATTTCTGAAAAAAATACAGGAACACAAGCCCGATATCCTGGGGATGAGCGGTATTTTAACCTACACTGTGGATGCCATGAAGGAAGTGGTTGATGCTTTAAAAGAGGCCGGCCTGCGTGATACAGTAAAAGTAATCGTGGGCGGCAGTCATTTAACCGCTTCAACAGCAGATTATATCGGTGCCGACGGCTTTGCGACTGATGCGTACGAAGGCGTGAAGATCTGTTTGCGGTGGATGAAATCTGCACTTGAAGGGGGAGGCTAAAATGGCGGTTCCTGTATATACACGGATCGTTGAGTCCATCAAAGAGAAAATCAGCAGCGGCGTCTTGAAGCCCGGGGATGCCATCGACTCGGAAAACACGCTCTGCAAAGAGTTTGGGGCCAGCCGGATGACTGTTCGCAAAGGTTTGGCTATTTTGGCACGGGACGGCTATATTTATTCCATACCCGGCAAAGGGAATTTTGTGAAAAAACCCGATCTGACCAGATACACCATCTATTACGACGAAATGAGCAATTCCATCAACAAGGTGGACAAAACGCAGCTGCTTGAAGTAAGCATTATTATGCCCGATGAAAAACTGGCGGACAGCCTGCAAACAACCAGGCGCAAGAACCTGATCGCCATCAGGAGGCTGTTTTTTACTGACGGCAATCCGGTTGCGTATGATGTCAAATATTTGCTATACCACCGCGGTATGCCCATCGTGGAGAAAGAACTGCAATATGCTACCTTCTCTGAAATACTCTCCAAGGCTACACCCGCTTTTACCCTGAAAAAAGAGCTGACTATTTATGCGCAAATGCCCGATGATGACATTAAACATTATCTGAATATATATGACCAGCTGCCGCTTTTGGTAGTGGAACAGAAACTTTTTGGCAAGGACAACAAGCCCATGGGATTGGGCGTAACATACTACAGGGGCGATTACATCAAATTGCAGGGCACCAATCAGTAGACCGGCGCACAACATGCCGTACCGGCTACGACAGCAGACAGAAGGGTGGTTTTTCATGAGCAAATATAACGTCACTTTCCCCGGAGGCCTGCGTTTAACAGTCGCTGCAGGAACGACCCTGAAAGAAATAATGAACAAAGCGGGAATCAATTTTGATTTTCCCTGTGGAGGCAGGGGTAGATGCGGGAAATGTAAAGTTCTTCTGACTGCAGGAGCAGGCGAACCGACAGCCGAAGACAGGAAAGCCTTGAGTGCGGAGGAACTGGCGCAGGGGATCCGCCTGGCTTGCATGACAAAAGTGCAGTCCGACCTGCAGGTTGAATTCCTTTCCGAAAAAAATATTCGTCACCAGATTCTGCTATCGGGACTGGACAGAAAAGCAAGGGTGGAACCGCACCTGAGCAAACGCTACCTTGAAGTGGATAAGGCCACAGTAGAAGATATGCGGACAGGATGGCAGCGGATTAAAGACGGCCTGGCCGCTCAGGGAAGTGACAGCAAAGCGGATACAGCCAGGGTTGCCGTAATCCGCAGCGTTCCCGACCTGCTGCGCTTCGCGAAACATAAAATCACCGCCGTACTGTATAAAAATGAAATACGGGGACTGGAGCCGGACAACACAACGGAGAAGCTGCTGGGGATGGCTTTTGATATTGGAACCACAACCATCGCCGGTTATTTAATGGATTTGTACACAGGGAAAGAGCTAGCGGTAACGTCCACCCTCAACCCCCAGACACAATTCGGGGCTGACGTGATATCCCGCATCACCCATGTCAATACTCATCCGGAGGGCCTGAAAGATTTGCACCGTGTGGTGACAGAGGCCGTTAACGATTTGCTTGGCGAAGCTGTGAAACAGGCGGGAGTCAGCCGTCATGATGTGTATGCTGTAGCGGTGGTGGGAAACACTTGCATGCATCATCTTTTTTTGGGCATCAACCCGCGCGATGTTGCTTTGGCGCCCTATGTTCCGGTCATTACAGAGCCGCTGGTAATTGATCCCTGGGATGTCCGCCTTGACATGAACCCGGCGGGGAAAGTTTTTGTTCTGCCCAACATTGCCGGTTTTGTCGGCGCCGATACTGTCGGTGTACTGCTTGCCACGGAACTGGATAACAGCGAAGAGGTCAAGTTGGTTGTGGACATCGGGACAAACGGGGAGATGGCGCTGGGCAATAAAGACCGCATTCTTGCCTGCTCCACGGCGGCGGGGCCCGCCTTTGAGGGCGCCCAGATTACCTGTGGCATGCGCGGTGCCAGCGGCGCCATTGACCATGTGCATTTTACCGGCGACGTGAAATATTCCGTCATTGGTGATGTGGAACCGCTTGGCATCTGCGGCTCCGCGCTCCTGGACACTGTGGCCGGTTTGCTGGAAACGGGGCTGATTGATTCCCGCGGGCGTTTTAAAAAAACGGAAGAAATCACACACCCTGCAGGGCGGAAACTGGCGAACCGGCTGATTACATATAACGGTGCTCCTGCTTTTCTCCTTGCCGGGGGAGAAGCAGGCTCCGCTCCCATTGTGGTGACACAGAAAGATATTCGTGAGCTGCAGCTGGCGAAAGGTGCCATAGCTGCCGGGATCCGCATTCTCATCCGGAATTACGGACTGAAAGTGGAAGACGTTACAGAAGTTCTGCTGGCCGGAGCTTTCGGCAACTACCTGAACCCGCACAGTGCCTGCGCCATCGGTCTTATTCCGCCTGAACTGGAGGGCCGCATCAAGATGGTAGGCAATGCAGCCGGTGCAGGCTGCAAACTGGCTCTTCTTTCCACCGGAGAATACAGGCGTGCGGCTGCCGTCGCCCGCCGCGTGGAGTTTGTGGAATTGGGTTCAGACCCGTCGTTTATCAACACCTTTGCCAGTTCAATGCTTTTCCCCGAGGTGGAGTAAAAAAACGGCCAGCGGGCTTTTGGCCGTGCGGGGAGCAACAGAGGAGTATGGAAATGGAAAACGGTCGTCCGAACTCACGCAGGATGGTACAGCTTTTGCTGGAAGGTAATACCGGGTATATTCCCAAAGGGGAGCTGTGCATAGCTGATGCCGTTATCAGGCAGCTGATTCCTGCGGAAAAACCGGATTTTGAGGTAACAGTTTTTTTCCTGCAGCAAATGCAGCTGGATATCTATACACTTTTGCCATGCTATCCTGAGGGTCGGGAAGGCGAACTGCCCGGCAGAAAAGAAGTTGCCTGGCCGGACCTGCAGCGGTGGACAGCCGGCTCTCCCTATTTTGTCTTTGCTGTGCTGGATGGAGCTTTTGAATGGGGGATGCGGCTTTTGGGGCTGGAAGAGTTTTTCAGCCTGCTGCGTTCCCCCGCGGCACTTGCCGACTTGACCGCGCAGGTGGAAAAATTCAACATCTACCAGATTGAACTGCTGGCGGCGGAAGGCATCAACGGCATTATTCTGGCGGACGATATTGCCCACCGGCAGGGTTTGTTCGCCCGGCCGGAACTGTTCCGGCAATACTTCATCCCAAGTCTTGCCCGCCAGGTGGAAGCAGTCCGCCGTTTCGACCTGCCGGTTTTCTACCACTCGGACGGAAATTGGATGGCGGTGCTGGCGGACATTATCGGCGCCGGTTTCAACGGACTGCAATGCCTGGAAGAGGAGGCGGGCATGCAGGTAGATTTGCTGCGCCGGCAAGCAGGCAGTGGCGTCTGCCTCTGGGGACACCTTGACATGCAGGATCTGGAGGCGGCAGGCGACCCGCATAGCCTGGCAGAGCTGCAGCGGGAGATTAAGGCTTATGCCCAAAGCGGACCATTTATCCTTGGCACAACAAGCGGCCTCTTTGCCGGCATGAAGCTGGAAAATTTGCAGAAATTATATCGCAGCCTCTGATGCACCGGCCCTCTTGGGAGGAGATGGCCAGATAAAAGCGGCAGGATTTCTTTTGCCGTGTGCCGAAAAAAAAACAGTGTGATGTCCGACTGAGACAGGCTTTGCGCAAACTGCAGAGCAAAGCATGCAAAGGAGGCAAAAAGATGAAAGAATCGGTGGGAACCTCAACCTTTATGTATCCCTGCCCACTGGTGGCAGTGGGTACATATGATGCCGCGGGTAAGCCCAATGTTATGACAGTAGCCTGGACGGGCGTGGTCAGCGGCAGCCCTGCCTGCATCTCCGTGTCCGTACGCAAGGAAACTTACAGCTACCAGGCACTAATGACCCGCAAGGCGTTTACTGTCAATATTCCTTCGCAGGACCTGCTGAAAGAAATAGATTACATTGGCAAAACATCAGGGCGTGACACTGACAAATTCGCCGCCACCGGCCTCACGCCTGTGCGCTCCACGCTGGTTGACGCCCCGTATATTGAAGAATTTCCCGTCAACATTGAATGCCGGGTGATTAAGGTGGAAGACCTGGGCCTGCATACTATGTTTGTCGGCGAAATCAAGGATGTTAAAGTCCGCTCCGACTGCCTCGATGAGTCTCATATGCCCGTTACGGAAAAAATCAAGCCGATTGCGTTCCTCCCCGGTGACGGCTACTACTATGCCCTTGGCAAACGCCTGGAAGTTTAGGGCGAGAACCGGGGCTTCCTGAATTTTCTGCGGATAATAAGTTAAGCTTTTGCAAGCGTGCCGGAACTGCCGGCACGCTTTTTTACCGGCAGGATTATTGTTTTCTTGCGTACGGCAGAAAAGCAGCCACTGGAAAATACTGTGAGCCCGTGTTTTTTATGTTAAGATTTCTTCACTGAGAGGATTAGCTGGGAAACAGTCGAATTTTGTATTAAGTTGCTTTGCTTGAGAAGGGGTGCTCACAATGATTAAGTTTAACAATGTGACAAAGATCTACCCCGGCAGTAAACAGCCTGCCTTATCCGACCTGACGCTGGAAATTGAACAGGGAGAGTTTGTGTTTTTGGTAGGTCCCAGCGGTGCAGGCAAAAGTACCTTGATTAAATTGCTGTTTCGTGAACAGCTGGCTACCGGCGGCCAGATTTTTTTTCACGGGAAGGATATTGCCCGTCTTGACAAAAGGCAGCTTTTAAAGCATCGACGTCAAATCGGCATGGTTTTTCAGGATTTTCGCCTGCTAAAGCAAAAAACTGTTTTTGAAAATGTGGCTTTTGCCCTGGAAGTGTTGGGAAGGTCAACAAGAGAAATTAACTTTAAAGTGCCGCAGGTTTTGGCAATGGTCGGTTTGGCCGGCAAGGAAAAATCATTCCCGGCGGAGCTTTCGGGAGGAGAGCAGCAACGTGTCGGCGTGGCCAGGGCGCTGGTGAAAGATCCCATCCTTCTGCTTGCCGATGAACCGACAGGCAACCTGGACAGGGAAACATCCTGGCAGCTCATGGAATTGTTTGCCGACATCAACCGGAGCGGTACAACCGTCATTATTGCCACTCACGCCTGGGATGTGGTGGACAGGATGCAGAAACGTGTTCTTAGTCTGGAAAACGGCCGGCTGGTCCGGGATGAAAAGCGGGGGAGTTATGCCAATGAACCTAAATTCTTTTAAGTACTGTCTGCGCCAGAGCTTTGTTTCCCTGCGGCGCAACTTCTGGCTGGCTGTGGTGACAGCCTGTATTATTGCGGTTTCGCTGGCAATCCTGGGAGGTTTTCTGCTGCTGGCGATCAATGCCCGTCAGCTGATGAGCGATATTGGAACAAACGTAGAAATCTGCGTTTTCCTGTATGACGATGCCGAGATAGAGTCCCTGGAGGCGGAAATCAGCGCCCTGGACGGAGTTGACAGTGTCCGTTTTGTTTCCAAGCATGAAGGGCTGGCGGATTTTGCCCGTTCACTGGGCGACGCATCTCTTTTGGCGGGTTTGGAGGGCGATAACAACCCCCTGCCGAATGCTTTCCGCGTGCGTGCCTTACATACCGAGGCGGTGCCGGCGCTGGCAGAAACTATCCGCACTCTGCCCGGGGTCGAGCTGGTGGAGTACGGGGCGGAACTGATCAGCCGCCTTGTCAAAATCACAGGCTGGCTTAACTCTCTTTTTGTGGGCATCAGTGCCCTGCTGGCCATAGGCGCCGTTTTTCTGATAGTTACCGCCATCCGGTTATCGGTGCTGGCAAGGCAGGAAGAAATCGGCATTATGAAATACCTGGGCGCCAGTGACTGGTTTATCCGTTTCCCCTTTTTACTGGAAGGGATGGCCATGGGCTGGCTGGGAACCCTGGCGGCCGTGGCTGCACTTTTCGCCGGCTACGGCAGGCTGGCCGACTATCTCAGTCGTGATACGCTTGCCTTTTTTATCAGGCCGGTCACAGCAGGAGAGCAGCTGCTTCCCATCTATGTCGGTTTGGTGCTTTTGGGCACCTTGCTGGGCGGAATGGGCAGTGTCATTTCCATCAGAAAGTTTTTGCGGGTATAGGGGGGTAAGGCTTGTGCGACGTTACCGCTACCTGTGTTTAATTATGCTTTTGGCAGTACTGCTTGTTGCCGCCGGCGGCCTTGCTGCAGGCAATCCTGAAGAAGCGCAGCAAAGAGTAACAGAACTGGAACAAGTTTTGAAGCAGCTGGAAGAAAATATCAAGAACAGGGAAAAACGAATCAACGAAATCAATGCGGAGATGGAAGCGGCCCAAAAGAGGCTGCAGGAAGCGGAACAAGCGCTGGCGGCAGCCGAGGAAGCCTTGACGGAAAAGAATCTCGTTTTCGGCGAGCGTGTCCGCAGTGCTTACATGAAAGGCGGCCTGAATTATTTGGAAGTAATCCTGGCAGCCGATGATTTTGGCGATTTAATTTCCCGCATTGTGTACCTCTCCCGTATTTTGCAGCGTGATGCGGTCATTATGGCGGGGCTGCGGGATGAATATGCCGCCTGGCAGGAGAAGAAGACGGCGCTGCAGACGGAGCAGAAGAACCTGGAGGAAGTGCAGTATCGTATGGAGGCGGAACGCAAAAACCTGCTGGCGGAAAAAGAACAGGTTAACAAGCTCCTGGCGGCGGCGAAGGAAGAACTGGAGGAAGAACTGAAAAAAGTGCCGCAGGCGGAAAGGACTCCCGTTTATGGCGTCGTGATTGACAACCATGCGTCGGCGAGACCGCAGCACGGCCTGGCCCAGGCCAGCGTGGTATATGAGTACGAGGTGGAAGGACGCATCACCCGCTTCCTGGCCCTTTATGCCGACTTTCCGGCCAAAGTGGGGCCTGTGCGCAGCGCCAGGCTGCATAACATTCAGCTGGGGCAGGAAAATAAGATTTGCTTTGTGCATGCAGGCGGTTCTTACGACAATATTGACGTGCTTGACAAAATAGACATGAAAAGTGTCAATGCCTTGACATCAAGCAGCAAGGCCTTTTACCGCGATACAAAACGCAAGGCTCCCCACAACCTGTATGTCAATCTTAGGCAGCTTAATCTCATGTCACCTTCTGAAACCGTCACGCTGCGGCCTGCTTACCTGGACCGGGAAGGCCAAAAGGCCGCGTCCTTTTCCATTACCTACAGCAATACTTACAAGGTCAGTTTCACCTATGTGGAGAAAGAAGGGTATTACTTCCGCTATATTAACGGCAAGCAGCACAAAGACGCCGACGGTACTGCCATCAAGGCCAGGAACATCATTGTCCAGTATGTACCGTTTTACAACGACAGCCGCGGCCGCCCCACAGCCGACCTGATCGGGGAGGGACCAATAGACTATTATTGCCAAGGACAAAAATTCCGCGGCAGCTGGCGCAAAGAAAGTGAGAGTTCCCCCACGCGCTTTTATTACCAGGACGGCCAAGAAATTGAACGTGTTTACGGGCAAACCTGGATTCAGCTTGTTCGGAAGTAGCAAAATGCACCCGCCCGCGGGGAGATTCGGGGAGATAAAATGCAAAAACGGCTAAAAAATGTCCTTGCCTGTGCCTTTCTGATCCTGATGCTGCTGCTTGTTTCCGGCTGCGTACAGGAAACGCTGTCCCGTCCTGAAAAGGTTGAGGAGGGGCGGCAGGAGCATCAGGCAGACCCGGAAGCGGAAAAGCGGCGCCGCGAGGAAGAGGAAAGGCTGGCCAGGGAGCGTGAACTGGAAGCGAGGCGGAAGCGGGAGGCGGCGTTACGGGAGGAGCTGGGGCCGTTTTTTGTCAGCCTGCCGCCGCTGGATGCAGCGGACAACCCGCGGATTAAAGCGAAAGCCATCTACCTGACCGGCTATACGGCGGCCAATGAGAAACGTTTGGGCGAGCTATTGGAACTGGTGGAGCAGACGGAATTAAATGCAGTGGTTATTGACGTTAAAAATGATGCCGGCCTGCTCACCTATCACAGCGACTTGGAAATAGTCAGGGAGGTCAACTCCGGCGAGGATGCCAAGATTGATGATCTTGACGCTCTCCTGGCTGAACTGAAGCAGCGGGATATTTATCCCATTGCCAGGATTGTGGTTTTCCGCGACCCTCATCTGCCGGAAGCAAGACCGGAGTGGGCCATCCAAAAGCAAAACGGCGGCCTGTGGCGCGACTACGGCGGCTTTGCCTGGGTCAACCCTTACGAGAAGAATGTCTGGGATTATAATATTGCCATTGCCAAAGAGGCCGCCCTGAAAGGATTCAGGGAAATCCAGTTTGATTATGTCCGTTTCCCGGAGAATGCAAAGCGCGTGGACAGGGAGGCCGTCTTTCCCGGCAGCAACGGCCGGACAAAAGCGGAGGCCATTGCCCAGTTTCTGGCATATGCCGTGGAACAGCTGGCGGAATACAATGTCCACCTGGCTGCCGATGTTTTCGGTGTTATTGCCACCTCGGACACGGATGCGGCCGGCATCGGGCAGAAGTGGGAGGAAATCTCCCCCCTTGTGGATTATATCTGCCCCATGGTGTACCCGAGCCATTACAGCGCCGGTTATTTCGGCTTTTCCGTGCCAGATGCCAACCCCGGGGGGACTGTGGACCGGGCATTGCGCGATGCCATCAAAAGGAATGCCTCGCTTGCCGCACCGGCCATTATCCGCCCCTGGTTGCAAGGTTTTACCGCCACATGGGTAAAGGGCCATATCGGCTGCGGATCTGCCGAGATACGCGCCCAGATAGATGCGGCACTGGCCCTGGGGATTGACGAATTTATGCTCTGGAACGCGGCAAACAGATATACTGCCGGCGGACTCCTGACGCCTGAGGAAGCGGTTGCCCATGAAGCAGCCCAAGCCGCGGCACGGCAGGAAAAAGGCCTGGACAGCCTTAACCGGACGAAAACTGAAGCGCTCAAGGATTACCTGGGAGCGGTAAAAAAGCAAAGCCGACAGGAACTTGCCCTCTGGCAGGCAGGTGCCTGGGAGCAGGGAGAAAGCGGGCTGGCCGGCTGGGTAGAAAGTTGGACGAGCAGTCTCGCTGCTTTCCGGGTGGCTGAGAGCACGGCCGCAGGCAATTATCTGGCAGCGGAAATAACGCTGCAGCGGGAAGATGAGACCTTCTCTTACACTGAATATTTTCCCGTGGTGACGGAAAACGGCCTCTGGAAAATTAAGCCGCCGGATACTTTTTCCGCCGCCCTGGCAGGGCAGTTTGCCCCGCAATAACGGCAGCCGCTTTGCGTATGAATAAAGGCGGTACTGGGTAAAGTAACAGTTATCGGGTTTTGCAGGAGTTGGACACTTCGGGGCGAAAAAATCTGGTGAGGTGAAGAAGTTGACAAACGCGGAGGCCACTTTTGCCTTAAAAGCCAATCCGGGTCATGAGTTGACCAGGAAAGTGGGCGGACAAGTTTTCTACAGGTTTCCGATCCGCACTCATTTCGTTGAAGTCGGGGAAAATTATTTGGATTTGGTTGAACAATATGTACTGCCCCATTATCAAGTAGGCGACATTCTTTCCATGGGAGAAAAAGTGATTGCCCTCTGCCAGCGCCGGGTAAAGTACAAATCTGAAATGAAAGTGAGCCTTTTGGCTAGGATTCTTTCCCGCTTTGCTATGAAAAACCCGGCAGGCCCCGCCATGGACAATGTATATAAAATGCAGACCGCAATTGACCTCTGCGGCTGGTGGCGCGTGCTTTTTGCCGCAATTGTCGCAGCTGTCGGCAAACTATTCGGCAAGCGCGGACTTTTTTATCAGATTCTTGGCAACAATGTGCGGAATATAGACGGTTTTTGTGTTGTAGGCTGGGAGTATTATGCCGATAAAGGCATTCTGGCGCCGGCCGAACCTGACCGTGTCTGCAACGAGATTAAGGCTAAATTCGGCATTGACTGCATGATTGTCGATGCCAATGACATCGACATTGAAATCCTGGGGAAAAATGACGATAATCCTTATGATGACAGCTTTTTGGCCGAGCTGATCAGGGACAACCCGGCAGGCCAAAGCCGTGAACAGACGCCTTTCATCCTCATTCGCAAAAAAGAGTGAAAAGACGGGACAAGCCGTCAAAGCAGCAAGGTGGACCGGCCCGGTGCCGGTTTTTTGCTTGCCCTCAGCCTGCTTTTACGGCTTTTTTGTCCCCGGGAATTTTTGTCAATGCTGCTGCCTTGACGCTGTGTAAAATGCCATAATGCCACAGACAGTGAAGGATCCGGCAAAAGCCATGCCTGTCCGATTCATTGTCATTCCTGTGAAAGTGGTGTATAATTTAAACAGTAAAAAAAATTGCGGCAGACAAGCTCATATCCCGGGCAAGTTGTGTATTATGGGAGATTATTCACTGCCGGCAATAAATTGCAAAGAACATGCCGGCAGGGAGCGAAAAGGGGGAACATAATGCTTACCAACACAAATTACTACGATGTCTTAGTGGTCGGCGGGGGTGTGGGCGGTGCGGCGGCCGCTGTGACGGCTGCCAGAAAAGGAGCGCGCACATTGCTTGTCGACAGTGCCCAGTCTTTGGGCGGGCTGGCAACAAACGGCTATGTTACAGGCATTGCAGGCGTTGTCGAAGGTATCAGCAAGGAATGGTTGAAAAGGCTGGAAGCCGACGGCGATGCCATTGACCGGCCGCACCTGCCGGTAATTGACCCTGACAAGGGGAAGCTGATGCTGGAAAGGATGCTGGTTGAGGCCGGCGGTCGGATTCTTTACGGGGTTACGGCTATTGATGCGGTTGTCGAAGACAACACAATTAAAGGCGTGGTGTGCCACAGTAAAGCAGGCAGGTTTACCATCTCGGCCGGGATTGTGATCGACGGGACAGGAGATGGCGACGTGGCCGCGTATGCCGGTGCACCTTACGAAGTGGGCAGTCCCCATTATGCCGGTTTGAATATGTCAACTACACTGGCCTTCAGGATGGCCAATGTGGACCTTGTAGCATACGGACAGGCAAATGCGGAATGGCGGGAAAAACAGGGCCGGGACAAGCTTTCCGAAAAATTCGGACTGTTGCAGGTACTGGAGGAAGAGGCCGTCAAAAATGGGGATCTGCCTTTTGTTGTTTTTCCCACGGCACTGATTTATCAGGTTCCCAATACAAAAGCGGATGATGCGGATATCACTGTCATGACTACACACAGCTTTTATACCAGGAATCTGGACCCGGCAGACATCACAAGGCAGATCATTGAGCAGCACAACCAAATGCTGTGGCTGGAAAAATTCTTCAGGAAATATGTCCCCGGCTTCGCGCGGTCCAGGATCACCGGCATTGCCAACATGCACGGCATCCGCGACTCCAGGCGCATCATCGGCGAATACATCTTGTCGGACGAGGATGTGGCATGCGGGAGAAAATTTGCCGATGGAATTGCCCGGTTCCCCGAGTTTTTTGACACGCACCATCCAACCAGCCGCAGGCTAGGCTTCTTGCGCCATGTCCATCTTCCCGAACCGAAGGAGGGAGCCGTGTGCAGGGAGCCGCAATGCTCCGAAGACATGCATGTTTTCGGGCGCCCGGCGGGAGTGGAAGCACGTGTTGATCCCAAAAACTATTGTGAAATTCCCTACAGGTCCCTGGTGCCGCTGAAGATTGATAATCTGCTTGTGGTTGGCCGCTGCATCTCCTCGGAGTTTAATGCCCAGGCCGCGGTTCGTATTATTGCGCCTTCCATGGGGACGGGCCAGGCGGCCGGCATAGCCGCCAACCTCTGCCTGCAGAAAGGCATTACGCCGCGGGAGCTGGACGGGCGGCTGGTAAGACAGGCAATGATTGCCGACGGGGTTCCCCTCGACCAGGAGCTGACCGGGCACTGGGCCAGAGTGCGGGAATTTGAAGGCGACTATGTGGTCCTGGCAGGGGACTTTATCGGTATCAGGCAGCCCGACGGTAAAATTGTAACGGCGATGTAAGAGAAAGAGGGGAGATGGTTTAATGGTTGATTATGGCATAGCCGGCAAAGTTGCCATGGTTACCGGTGCCGGCAAAGGGATTGGGAGAGAAACGGCAATCCAGCTTGCCGGACAGGGTGCCGCCGTTGTCCTGGTGGGGCGCAGTGAAGGGCCTTTAAAAGAAGTGGAAAGCATCATCAGGCAGACGACGGACCAGGTTATGTCCATCCGGTGCGATGTGGCTGCGGAAGCGGAGGTTAAGCAGGCGGTAGAACAAGCCCTGCAGCGTTTTGGCAGAATTGATATTCTGGTCAATAACGCAGGCATCGAAGTGGACAGGGAACCGGGCCAGATGGGCGGCGACCTTCTCATGAATACCTCGCTGGAACAGTATCATCGCGTCCTGGACACCAATTTAATCGGGCACTACAATTTCATGCGGGCTGTTATTCCCGAAATGAAGAAAAACCGTTTCGGCAGAATTGTCAATGTCAGCTCAGTCACAGCCTTTAACGGCGGCGTAGGCAGTGCTGCCTATGTGGCTTCCAAAGCCGGCATTATTGCCCAGACAAAAAGCTTTGCCAGGGAATTTGGCCCCGACAATATCATCATCAATACAGTCTGCCCCGGGATGATTGATACTCCCATGCATGAATTAACGCCAAAGGAAATGTTTGAAATTGTGGCCAAAACGAATCCCCTGCGCAGAGTAGGGAAACCCATTGATGTAGCCAAGCTCATCCTCTTTTTGGTGCAGGAAGAGCTATACATGACGGGGGAGACAATTTCCGTTGACGGCGGCGGCACAATGAGATAAAAACCGCCTTGAGCCGGGGAAAGGAGGCAAATTAAACATATGAAATGTAAGGTTGCTGTTGTTGAACATATGGGAGGGCCGTTTAAAATTGAAGAAATGGAACTGGCCGAACCCAAAGAAAAAGAAGTCAGACTGAAAGTTATGACTTGCAGTATCTGCCACAGTGACATCCACGGGGTCCGGGGCGAGCACGGCGCCTACGAGGGCTGTGCAACGGCAGGGCACGAAATTGCTGGGATTGTCGACGCCGTGGGACCGGGAGTTACCTATGTAAAACCCGGCGACAGGGTTATCTGTGCCATCATCAGGGCAGGCTGCGGCACCTGTGATCCCTGCCTGCATGATAGAACATGGTTCTGTGAAAATATCCCGCCCCTGGAATTCCGTAAACCGGGGCCTTATACAAGGGCCGACGGGAGGGTGCCCCTGCAAACGGCTTCTTCCGCCACAGGCTTTGCCGAATACTGCAACTGTCATGAAGCCACGCTTTGCAAAATTGACGATGATATACCGTTCGCAGTAGCATCTGTCATGTCCTGCGGCTTTATTACCGGTTTTGGCGCCATTCTCAACCGCTGCCAGGTTAAGCCGGGGGAAAGTGTGGCAATTATCGGCTGCGGCGGCGTGGGCATTGCAGCCGTCCAGGGCGCAAGGCTTTCAGGTGCCTGCCCCATTATTGCCATTGATGTAATGGACAGTAAACTGGAGCTGGCCAAAAAGTGCGGCGCAACACATACCATTAATGCCCGCGAGGGCAATGTCGTGGAGCAGGTACGCAAGATTAACAAATACGGTGCCGACTACACCATTATCGCCGTGGCGTCTCCCGGCATTAAACGCCAGGCTATGGATATTACCGCTCCCTGGGGAACTGCCTGCATTATCGGCCATGCCAGATTTGAAGACGAGTTCATGCACGATATTTCGGCCATGGAATTTTTGCCCGGTAAAAAATTTACCGGCAGCGTCATGGGTGCACTTAATTTCCGGCGTGACTTCCCCAAAGTCATGGAGTTTTACAGGAGGGGGCTGATTGATATTGAGTGTATGATAACGCGCCGCTATACCCTGGAGCAATTAAATGAAGCATTCTATGATGCGGAACACGGCGCCGTCAAGAACCTTATTGTAATCGGCGGGGAAGAATAAACATACATCGCCGAAAACTGCTTTCGGACAGGCATGCACAGTGCCTGTTTTTTTTGCGCTTTTTACAGTAAAGAAAGTCTGATGCTGTCAAAAAAAAGCTCCCTCTGTCATAGGAATACCTAAGAGAATTCCGGGAGGGATCTTGTTGCCGGCACCACTGCCAGTCATCCCCAAAAGGGAGGGGGAATACTGGACAGCAAGACAGCGCCAGATGCATTCTTTGCATTATGTCGTTTCCTACCGGGCGGCCTTTAAGCCTGAATTGCCGGATTATTTCATCCGCAGGTATACAAAAGCAGGACAGATTGTGGGCGATCCTTTCTGCGGGCGGGGAACAACTGTTTTGCAGGCCAATATCCTGGGCCGTTATGCATATGCCAATGATATCAGCCCCTTTGCCGTCTGGCTGACCAGGGCCAAGACCAATCCCGTTCCCTTGTCCGAGGTCTGTTCCTTTCTGGCGGGCATAGACTGGGAAGGCAGTGTTGCGGAAAGCTACCCGCCGGAACTTTTGCTTTTTTATCATCCCAAAACATTGCATGAGCTTTTGCTCTTGAAAAAAAGCATCAGGGAGGCAGAAACGCCTGTTGCCCGCTTTGTCGCCCTGCTGGCGGTGTCCAGGCTGCACGGCCACTCCCCCGGCTTTTTTTCCGTTTATACAATGCCGCAGTTTTCCGTACCGCCGCAGGCACAGCGCCGGATCAACAGAAAACGCCGCCAGGTACCGGAATACCGCCCAGTGTTGCCGCGGCTGCTTGCCAAGGCAAAGGCAGCCCTGCGGGACGGCCAGATTGCGAAAATCCGCCGGATGAGCATGCATAACTGTTATACCAGGTGTGACGCCCGCACTCTTTACGGCTGGCAGAGTGAATCTGTTGATTTGATCGTAACCTCGCCGCCTTTTTTAAACAAAGTGGATTATCTGGCAAATAACTGGCTTGAGTACTGGTTTCTTGATATTGACCCGGAAACATTCGGGGCACAAATGCTGCAAACGGCCAACCTGGAAGAATGGCAGGCCTATATGGCTTGTTTCCTGCAGGAAATGGAACGCGTCTTAAAACCGGGCGGCGTTTGTGTCATTGAAGCCGGGGATGTTTTATACCGAAAACAAACAATAAACCTGGATGAAACGATCGCCGCGGCTCTGGCTGCTGCAGGCTGCCGCTTTTTACAGCCGCTTGAAGTGCTGATTCAAAGACAAAACTTCACGAAACTTTCCCACTGTTTTGCCGTTACCAACAACTGCAAAGGTACAAACACCCAGAGAATGCTTGTCCTGCAAAAAAAATAAGCTGCCATGCGGCAGCTACCTACAGCCGGCAGGGAGATAGATACTGACTTTTGTGCCTTTACCCCAGGCACTTTCCAGCTTGATGTGGCCGCCATGATGCTGAATAATGCGGTTGGCAAGCGTGAGCCCCAGGCCCATGCCCATTTCCTTGGTGGTAAAAAAAGGCCGGAAAACCTGGGCAAGATCTTCCTGCTTGATGCCTGTGCCTGAATCGCAAACGGTAATGCTGATTTCTCCCTTACTACTGTCATAAGCGGAGTTGATAGCAATGGTACCCCCCTGGGGCAGTGCTTCCATGGCATTACGCAGGATATGCAGCAGTGCATTTTTGATCTGTGCTGCATCTGCCAGACAAAGGGGCATATTTTTGTCAAGGGACGTTTGAAAACGAATGTTGGAAAGAGAGACGGTGTCCTGTGTCAGGCCGAGCAAGTCTTCAATGATGTTGTTGATATTAATAAATTGCAGGCCATCCTCCCGGGGCTGGAAGAAAGACAGCAGCTCTGTGATGATCCTGTCAATCTGGTCAATCTCCTGCAATGCTGTTTTCAGGTAGGTAGCAATGGGTTTGCCTTCCTGGCACAGTGCAAACTGGATATACCCTCTGGCTGTTGTGAGGGGATTGCGGATTTCGTGGGCCGTGCCTGCGGCAATCTGGCTGACTGTTGCTTGGATAGACGCATTGCTCATTTCCTGCTGCAGGCGCCGTTCGCAGGTCAGATCCCGCCGCAGCCAGATGGCGCCGCCAATCTGGCCGCGGGCATTCTTTACTACAGTGACAGTATGGCTGAAGACACCGCTTTTATTGGTATATGGGCAGAAGTATCTTTCTGTATCCTTAAATTCACGCTGCTGGTGCAGAGCAAGCAGCAGGTAATGTTCATGGTCTGCCAAATGGGGAAAAACCTGTTTAAGCGGCAGACCGATCACATCTTTTGCTTTTTTGGCAAAAACATGTTCTGCCTGCCGGTTAAAAAGAGTGATGCGTTCCTTGTTGTCAATGGCAATGATTGCGGCAGTTGCGTTATTTAAAATAATGTCGGAATACTCTTGCCAGAATTTTTTTTCTACAGGAACGCACAAATCATGCTTTTCTATTACAATATTTTGCTTTGTCATCACCGTCATCCTTCCCCCCACATAATCATTCGACCAAAGATATCATAACAAATAGCTGCTGAGAATTTTGCTGTAAACTGTCGGTTTCAAAATATTTTTCTTAAAGGCCGTGCCGGTATATGACACAAAACAAAACCACGGGCCGGCAAAGCCCGTGGGCCTTTGTCACATGGTGGAGGGGCGTTTATTATGTCCGAAAGCTTGTCCGGTGCGCCCTTTTTGTCTTTTCTGCAGCTTCCGCAAACGGTAAGATGCTTTGTTTTAATTTAGATTTTCTGCTTTTTCAGCTTTTCTATTTCTTCTTCTACTTCTTCGGCGCCTTCAGCGTAGAATTTTTCTTCTTCCGGTTCAAGTTCTTTAAGCAGTCTTAAAAATTCACCGGCATGAACTCTTTCTTCATCTGCGATATCCTTCAAAACTTCAATTGCCAATTCATTGTCAATAGAATCGGCCAGTTGCATATAAAGCTGAATAGCCTCGTATTCTGCGGCAATCATAAACCTGATGGCACGCACCAGTTCCCCGTGTGTAAGCTTGCGCTCTTTCTTCAGACCGGAAAACGCATGTCCAAATTCAGGCATCTTTCTACCTCCTTAATATTAAAGATTTAGTGCCACAAGCATTTCAACATCATCTAAAATTATTATAGCACTCCTTAAATATTTAACAATGTTTATTTACAATTTCTGCCTATAAAATGAAGGTACAATTGTGGTATAAGCATCTTGTCAGGAGATGGTTAATACTGCTGCAAGTCAAATCAGCCTGCAAGAATCTTCACGAAAAACTCCCTGTTCCTGGGGCCGTCAAATTCACAAAAGTAGATCCCCTGCCAGGTGCCCAGCAGAAGGCTGCCGTCCCGGATTATCACAGTACAGGAAGATCCCATCAGAGATGCCTTGAGATGCGCGTGGGAATTTCCTTCAAGGTGGAAGTATTCTCCATGTACGGGATACGTCTTGTCCAGTGAGGAAAGCATGTCCCGCACCACATCCGGGTCGGCATTTTCGTTTATGGTAACCCCGGCCGTAGTATGTGGCACATAAATAACCGCAATACCGTCCCGGACATTGCTGTTTTTGACGATACCGGCAACCTTGGCGGTTATGTTGATAAACTGCTGCAGCTTTGTAGTTTGAAGCTGGATTCTCTTGTGCATGCGCCCACCCCTTTCCCTGTTATGTACCGTAAAATCAAAGTTTATTCCACCACGGCTTCACACGGTTTCACACACTTCAATCAGAAGGCCGCCGCTCTATATTGTGGTGGGTGTGCAAATAAAGCAGCCCGGTCATTTGACCGGGCACTATTTCTTGTGGCTGGGGCGGCAGGATTCGAACCTGCGATTGCGGGAGTCAGAGTCCCGTGCCTTACCGCTTGGCAACGCCCCAGTAAGTCGATACCTTTCTGTATTATACTATCACTATTGACCAATTCATGCAATAGCGAACCTCATATTTTATCAGTCAAGCGTTGTACTTCTTTGTAAGCCCTGTCTCCCTTGTGTCTGCTGACCAGGGTAAAGTACCCTGGGACATCCAGGTCAACATTGAAATCGCTCGACACCATTTCCTAGTTGAAAACGTTTATGCAGGCCAACTGCGGGAGCTTGGCTTTGCCTAGCAAAACGGCCGTCTTATCGAATTTGCGCACGATTGCATAAACTACTAAGTACCGGAAAAGATGAGGCCCTCATCGGGCCTCTTTAAATCTATAAATACCGATCAAATCGGTGTTTTTTCATGGTGGGGCTAACTGGGATCGAACCAGTGGCCTCCTGAATGTGAGTCAGGCGCTCTCCCCCTGAGCTATAGCCCCGTGTTATGGTGGACGTGAGGGGACTTGAACCCCTGGCCTCTTGAATGCGAACCAAGCGCTCTCCCAGCTGAGCTACACGCCCTTGTGCATTAAACATTGTAACGCAATCAACTGTAAAAATCAAGGGCGAAGAAATTGGCAGCAGCACCGTTATTATTACTGGGGCAATAATAATTTTTTGCCTGACGGGAGGAAATGAGGCAGGGGAGGCACGAATATATAGAAGCAAATAAAGTAACGCTGATAGTACTTTCAGAATAAATAGCCGCAGCAGGTTAAGCTTGCAGCAGGATCGCAGCGAAAGTACCGGCAAATGCCGCAGCAGACGGGGAGGAAGAATAATGGCCAGGCTGAAAGAAAGCGTTATCAATGCATTTGCTTTCGGCACAATAGGATTCGTTTTAATGATGAGCCTCATTTCCAGCTATTATGTCTATTTTTTGACAGATGTAGTTGGAATCGGAGCTGCGGTTGTCGGTTCGCTTTTACTGGTGGTTCGCATTGCTGATACCATTTCCGTGGTTGTCAGCGGGGGGATTGTGGAAAAAATAAGTTTACGCTGGGGTAAATACAGGTCCTGGCTGCTTGTTGCGCCCCCCATAGCAGCATGTTTTGCCATCCTGATGTTTACCAACCTTGCTTTGCCGCCCGGCATTAAACCTGTGTTTATGGGCTGCATGTACGTTTTGGCCCATATGTTTACCAACCTGTCGGAGGTATCTCAGCTGGCCCTCTACCCTGTTATTGCCACCACAACCGTGGACCGTGTCCGTCTTTCCTGCCGCAGAGTGCAGGTTATGTCTGCCGCGCAAATACTTTTTGGCCTCATTACCATGCCGCTGATTATAGCCCTGGGGGGTGGCAGCGAAGCCAGGGGATTCCTGCTGACAATATCTATTTTTGCCGTACTGCAAATTGCCGGTTTTTGGCTGATGGCCTATGCAGTCAGGGGTTTTAATACGGAGGCGGCAGCCGGGGAGAAACGGCATGTTGTCACTATCCGGGAGATGGCGGGGCAATTTTTTCGTGACAGACCGCTGGTTGTCCTTGTTCTGGCAGAAATAAGCCGCAATACCGCCTATACCATTGTCTTCAGTTTTGCAGTGTACTACTTCAAGTACGTTGCCCGGGACATGTTGGGAACAACTTATTTTTATATCTGCCTGAGCACGGGGGCATTGCTTGGCTCCCTGCTGGGCCAGCCTTTGGCCCGGTCCTTCAGCAAGAAAGCAACATGGGCTATCGGCATGGGCATCTCTTGCGTGTCTATGCTGGCTGCCTGGCGTTTTGCCGGTCAAACTTCCGTCTTTATTCTTTTCAGCGCCTTGTTCTCAGTCGGCAACAGTGTTGTCCAGAATATATCCAGCGTGCTTTTTTCCGACGTTTCCGATTTTGCCGAATGGAAGACCGGGAAAAGTGCAAAAGGCATTATTATGTCCATGAATTCCATCCCGGTTAAAATTTCCATCGCCTTGGCCGGCGGGCTTGCCGGCTATAGCCTTGCCCTGGTAGGATATGAAGCCAACAAAGAACCGACGATGGCCGTCATTAATGCTATCAGTTCCTTAACCACATTGATTCCGGCATTCCTGGCGCTTTTCTCAGTGCTTATTTTTCTCTTTTACAACCTGACTGATGAACAGCTTGCCCGGATTCAGCGGCAAGAAGCTGTCAGCGGGGAATAGTATTTTTTCCGGAAAGGAAAGTTGCTGTTTTCGTTTCTGTTGCTTTTCCGCCAGACTTAATTAAGAAGGGCAAGTATTTGTGCTGTAGGTCTGGCCGCTCGGGGGGAGAGGAATGAAAAGTTTACGCAAAAGAACTATTGCGGGGTGTATACTGCTGATTGCTGCAGTCTTTCTGGCCGGTGGCCTTGCGGTTTACCGTATCCTGCAACTGCAGTCTGCCGCCGATTCTGACGTCATGCAGCTGCAGCTGCACCTGAGCGAAATTGAGAGAATGAGAAATTCCCTGGAGAGACTGGACAGCGCACAGCTTTTGTTTTTGCTTGGTTATGAAGGGCAGGCGGAAAATATTTTTACCGCCAATGAAGCTGAATTTACTGCCGCCTTGCAGACTTTTCACGAGAACGGCATCTACTCGGAGGGCGAAAACCTGCTGGCTGATGTGGAGGCAAAACTGGCCCTCTATCTCAAGTCTTTTTCCGGCATGAAAACGGATGCGGAAGCGGGCATTGACCCGGGCGGCCGTTATTCCGGGGAATCTTTTCCGCTTTACCAGTCTCTGGCTGATGACCTGCGGCAACTGCAGAACCTGAACTGGCAGAAACTGCAAGAGCTGGCCGCCGGCCAGAAAAATGCCCTGCAGACAGCCATTTTTTTTGTTGGCTTTGTTGCTGTGCTAACCTGCCTTCTTGCCGTCTTTCTGGAAGTAAGTTTTATCTATTCTCTTTTCCGGCCATTGCGCCTGTTGGCCAAGCGTATGCGGCAGGTGCGGCTTGGCGATGCCCCGGAAGTCGATGCTGTAGCGTCCAGCGAAGAATTTGATGAAGTAAACAAAGAATTTGGCCTGTTAAATAAACTGCTGCGCGATTATGAGCGTTTTTACAAATACAGCCGGCTTGCTGCAGAAAGGGAAGATGCGGCGGGCGGTGCCGTACAGGCGGACCGGTCGGCGCAGGCGGCGGACAGAAGGCCCAAGGCGGTGGCGGAACTGAAGATTGATTTGGAGGATATTTCTATCCGGGAGTTGGTGGATACTGCAGTCCAGACACTTATGTCCCAGGCTGAAGCCAAAGCAATCCGCCTCTTGCAGGATATTCCCCCCGATCTGCCGCCGATAGAAGCAGACGCCCACAAGGTGCTTTGGGTTCTAACAAATCTTATAGGCAATGCCCTGCGTTTCACCCCCAGCGGCGGACAGGTTGTGATTTTTGCCCGCGTGGAAGACGGGCAAGTGCTGGTATCCGTCAGTGATACCGGGACGGGGATAGATAAGGCAGAGCAGGAGTTGCTTTTTGCCAAGTATGCCCGAAAAGCGGAGGATGGGAAACCGGGGCGCAAAAGCGGCCTGGGGCTTACCATTGCCAGGGAAATTATTCAGGCGCACCATGGCCGTATTTGGGTAGAAAGCGAGAAAGACAAGGGAACAACTTTTACTTTTACGATTCCGGTAAAAAAACAAGAACAGGATAACAGTTAATTCAACTAGTCGGCTGCAGAGATTGTGCCGGGGAATTTTTCCGCCAGCAAAAGGCGGGACTGAGGGCTTAGTACAATTTCTGGAAGCGGGGGATGGACATGAAAATTTATCTTTTCAGCGGCAGCCCCAATGCGGACGGCTTGACGGCAGCCTGTTGCCGTGCGGCGGAAGCCGGGGCGAAAAAAGCTGGCGCGGAAACAGTATGGATAAACCTTAATGCCGTTAAAGTGGGGCGCTGCCTGGCCTGCGGCAACGGCTGGGGGACTTGCCGGGATGAGCATGTCTGCACCGGGATCGAGGATGATTTTCAAAAACTGCACCGGGAATTGCAGGAGGCGGACGGTATAGTTATTGTCACTCCTGTCTACTGGGGCGGGTTAAGCGAAGCGACGGCGTCCTTTTTTGAGCGGCTGCGGCGCTGTGAGGCCTTCAAAGAGCACTTGCCGGGCAAGCATAGCATCCTGCATGCCAAACCGGCTGTGGCCGTGGCTGCGGCAGGTGGTTCGGGGCGCGGCACCGTCAGTTGCCTTGTCGAACTGGAAAGAATGCTTCAACACCTGGGTGCCGACATTTTTGACTTGTTTGCCGTCACACGCAAGTCAAGACCATATAAACTGGCGGCCATTGAAGCAGGCATCGCAGAGATGGCTGCGGCAGGCAAAAAATAACATGGTGGACCCACCATGTTTATTTATGCAGGACTGTTATTCTCACTTGCTGCCTTTATTCACTGCGGACAACCAGAATTTCATCCGATTTGGCACAGACGCTGTTGCGGCAGCCGACAACGAAAACCCGGCCCAAGGTGCCGGCGGGAACATCCCAGATAATTTCTGCCACCGGCTGGGTTGCCGAGGGACAGTCGATGCCGATTAAAGAGGCATTTTCGCAGGCCTCCGTTCCCGTTGGCTCCAGGAAAAAGAAGGCCCTTTGCACCACATGCGTAAAGGTAGCCCTGACGATCACACGGGCAGGCAGCTGAACCGCGTTGTCAACAACGGGAAGAGGTTCGCCGGTTTCGGAAAGGATTTGCAGCGAAAGCACCCGGAAGACATGGGGCTTGGGCTGAGCAGACGGCTTGGGGATGCAGATAACCTGACCGATGAAAATCACGTTGGGGTTTTTAATCTGCGGGTTGGCGGCCTGCAGCTGGGCGACCGTGACGCCAAAACGCCTGCCAATCTCAAAAAGGGAATCCCCTCTTTGAACAGTGTAAAGGAAGCCGCTGCACTTTTGGGGGGGAGGCGGAATCTGGCTTTGGGAAACGGCAACCAGGGCACCTCTGTCATGCTTGCTTGCAGGCAAGGATATCACCTCCTTCATGAACACTCACTGCTATACTATATGCAAAACAGGGTAAAGGTGCACAGGCTGCCGGCTCCACACCTGCGCAGCGGACTTGCAATTTCCACATTTATGTTCCTCCGGCATGTTATTCATGCTAAAATCATTGGAGCAGCTAGCATCGTATCAAGACAAGGAGTTAGGACGTTGGAAAAGAGAAAATACCTGCTTTTATTGGCTGATTTTTCCCTGTTGCTGGTGGCTGCCGTCTGGGGTTTCACTTTTGTAACAGTAAAAAATGCCATTGCCCTGCTGCCGCCGTTTAG